>JBJONI010000407.1:0-8063 GCA_046051915.1 Pseudomonadota bacterium | reverse complement strand
TTCCGACCGGCGATCCGCGCGACCTCGGTACGGCCCTCGGTCCGATGTCCTCGCGTACCGCGTTCGAACGCATCGGCGCGCAGATCGGCCAAGCGGTCGAGGCTGGTGCCCGCGTCGCGTGCGGGGGGCGCACGTGGACCGAGCCTCGCACCGGCTTGCCAGCGTGGCAGCCGACGGTCCTGACCGGCGTGCGGCCGACGATGGCGGTGATGGGAGACGAGACCTTCGGGCCCGTCTTTCCGGTGTTCGCGTACGACGACGACGACGCGCTCTGGGCCGCTGTCGAGGCGTGCCGCTACGGCCTCAACGCCGCGGCTTTCGGTCCGGACACCGACGTGGCCGCGGCCGTGGCACGACTCGCCCGGCGACACCGCAACGTGTACGCCAACGCCACGCCGTTCGACCCCGAGCAGCGAGCAACCCGCATCGTGGACGGCGGCTACGGTGCCTCGGCGCTTCATGGTGCGCCCTCGCCGCAGGGCTACCGCTGGTACAACGGACCTCGACGCCTCGCGCGCGCCCTCGCTGATCTGACCGCCCAGGAGCCCCGATGATTTCGCCTCGCATTCTCCCCCGCCCCGTCGACGAGATGGACCCCTCCTGGCTCGCCACACTCGCGCGGATCCCCGGCGCCGGGCTCAAGGGCGAGAACGCGCCCGTCCATGTGCTCGGCACCCTGATGCACGCGCCCGCAACGCTCGGCGCCTTTCTCGACTACTGGGTGACGGCCAAGCAGGTGCTGTCCCTCACCGTGCGGGAGCAGGAGCTCGTCATCTTGCGCATGGGCGCGCTGTACGACAGCGAGTACGTCTGGCGCCACCACGTGCCGGTCGGGCGTGAGTTCGGAGTGACCGATGTCGAGCTCGAGGGGTGCCGAACCGGGGCCTACGAGACGTTCGGACCGCGGGACCGGGCCCTGTTGGCGCTGACCGATGAGATCGTCGAACGGCGTACGATCGGCGACGCTGCTTGGGCGGAGCACGCCGCCAACCTCCCCACCGAAACCGTGCTCGAGCTGATCGGCCTGGTCGCCCAATACGTCCTGTTTGCCGTCACGAACAACGCGTTCCGGGTCGCGCTGGAGCCGCCGATGCTCCGCCAGCCCGGCCTGCGGTAGCCACGCGGATGGCGGCACGTTCCCTCGCCCACCTTTGGCGGCGCGCGGTCGAGGCGCTCGGGCGCACCGGTCAACCGGCGTTCGAGACCAATGACGAGCGGCTTGGTCGGCAGGTGCTGGTCTACGGCGCGGTGCTGATGAGTGGCGGCGGCATCCTCTGGGGGAGCCTGTCGCTGCTCGTCGGCCTGCCGGGGCCCTCGGTCGTCCCATTCAGCTACGTGGTGCTGACTGCGTTCAACCTGACCGCGATGCACGCGACGCGTGACGTGGGTCGCGGCCGCAATGTGCAGGTCCTGCTCAGCCTGTTGCTGCCGTTTGCGTTCCAGGCCGTCCTCGGCGGCTATGCGCGCAGCGGCTCGGTCATGCTGTGGGCGATGATCGCGCTGGTCGGGTCGCTCACGTTCTCCGACGCGTCGCGAAGCCGGTTGTGGATGGTGCTCTACGCGCTGTTCACCGTCCTCGGCGGCGTCGCGGAGCCGTGGCTGGCGGCGAACGCGCCGTTCGCACCCAGCGACCCACAACGAACGCTGTTCCACGTCATCAACCTCGTCACCGTCTCGACGATCGTCTTCTTCCTCGCGTTTGTCCTCCTCCAACGGCAGCGACGCGCCATCCGCGACCTTGAGGCGCGCGAGCAGGAGAACGCGGCGCTCGCCGAGGAGCTTCGACGCGTCGTGCACGAGCGGGAGCGCGACATCCTCAGGCTCCAAGACGCCGAATCGGCGCTTACGACACTCGCGGGGACCCTCGAGGCGCAGGTGCAGCAGCGCACCCGAGACCTCGCCGTCGCGCTCGCAAAGGCGGAGGCGGCGACCCGCGCAAAATCCGATTTCCTCGCCGTGATGAGCCACGAGATCCGGACGCCCCTCAACGGGATCCTCGGCACCGCCGACCTTCTCCGACAGTCTCGCCTCGCCCCCGTCGACCAGGGCTACGTCCAGCTCATTCGGCGTAGCGGCGACCTCCTGCTGACGGTGCTCAATGACGTGTTGGACTTCTCGAAGATCGAGGCGGGCCACCTCGAGTTCGACCCGCGGGTCATCGATCTGCGCGAGGAGACCGCTGGCGTCGTCGCGCTCCATCGCGCCGCGGCTGCTGAGCGTGGGATCGCCGTTGATGTCGACGTCGACGACACCGTCCCCCGACACATCGTCGCTGACCCCGATCGCCTCGGCCAGATCGTCGGCAACCTGATGAGCAACGCGGTCAAGTTCACGCATGCAGGCGCGATCCGCCTGCGATGGGCCGCGAGCCCGGTGGAGGACCGCATCCGTCTGGACCTGACCGTCGAAGACACCGGCATCGGCATCCCCCCTGAGGCCGTCCGCGGCCTCTTTCGGCCGTTCAGCCAAGCCGACAGCTCGACGACGCGGCGCTACGGCGGCACCGGCCTCGGGCTCGCGATCTGCGACCGCCTCGTGCAAGCGCTCGGTGGCGCGATCGACGTGCAGAGCCGTGTCGGTCAGGGAACCACGTTTCACCTCCACCTGTTCGTCGAACGCGCGGAAGGCGACGCCGCGATGGCCTTGGAGCCGGTCGACGATCCCGATGCACCGAGCACCGTCTTGCATGTGCTTCTCGCTGAGGACAACCCGATCAACCAGGCGATCGGCCAGCGACTCCTGAGCCACCTCGGCTGCACCTCCGTCGTCGCCGTCGACGGTGCGGACGCCATCCGCGCCGTGCAGGCCGAGCGGTTCGACGTCGTGCTGATGGACGTCCAGATGCCGAACATCGACGGAATGACGGCGACCCGCACCATCCGGCAGCTTCCCCTGACGGTCCAACCGCCGATCGTCGGCGTCACGGCGAACGCGTACGCGAGCGACCGCGAGGCGTGCTTGAAGTCCGGCATGACACACTTTCTGCCCAAACCGTTGCGGCTCGACGCCCTCAGGGCGCTGCTCGGCGAGATCGGACGGGTCGGGCGAGCCGGGTCACGGCCCGCACGCAGCGGGGACATCGCCGCAGAACAGTCGTGACGTCTGCCAACTCCACGCGCCACTCGCCGGGTAGAACGTCCACGGTTGCCCGAGGAACGCACGCGCATAGGTCGGCGCGCCCTCGATCGGGAGGTTGACGCTCGTGGCGCAGGTCGCGCACCCGCCCGAGGTGATGTCGTCCTCGTTGGGGAGCGTCCAACCCGGGACGATCAAGGCGCAGTGGTCCTGACCGTGACCGGCGAGGTCGGTGGCTTGGACGAACGGACCCGATGCCGACGGCGCCAGGTAGATCCGCAAGAACCCCTGCGCGCACCCGACCACCCCGACCCACAGACCCGCTGTGGCGTCGTAGCGGACCCACTGCGGCCCGCTACACGACAAGGCGTCCTGCGGAAACGCGAACGAAGCCTGCGCCCAAGAGGTTGGGCCGCACCCGGTGTCGCCCGAGTCGGCAGGCGCCGACGGCGTCGACCCCGCCGTATCGATACCGACCGGCGCACCCGTCTCGACGGGCGCTTGGGCGGGCTCCTCCGACGTTGACGGCGCAGACGGGGGCTCGGACGTCTCCGTGCCGGCTACCGCCGCGTCCCCGGCCGCGGGCGCGGTGTCCGTCGCGGGACCCGCGTCGTCGCTCAACTTGACCAGCGTCCGCTGCGTCACGCAAGACGCCATGACCACCAGGGCTCCCGTCCAACGCACCGCGCACCCCCTGATTGCACCCATGCCGCGCCCGGAATCTGCCGTCTCGCCACAATGGGTCACCATCGTGCTACCGTCCTGATGGGGGACGTTGCCCATGCCAGCGGGACTGTTCGTCGCGATGTTGGTTGCAGGCCTCACGCTCGCGGCGACCATGCTCCACCTCGGCGGCCTGACACGGGACGGCCGGTTCGCCAGCCCCGACGCCGCGGTCGAAGCCCTCCGCCGCCAGGCGCCGCGCGTGCAGTGCACCGCCGTGCACCTCAGCGACGATGGCCGCGCCGCGCTCGTCGAGGCGACGGATGGCCGATGGCTGGTGGCCCACCTCGGCGTACGCCCGTTCGCCCGCCGGCTCCGCCCGGACGACGGGGTCCCGTCTCCGACCGGCGTGCACTACGACCTCGGCTTCGACGCGCCCGCGGTGGACGTGCGCGCGCTCCGCCCCCACCGGGCCTGGCTCGGGCAACGCGAGGCCGCATGACCTACCCCGACGTCATCGCCTACAGCGTCCCGCTGTTCGTCCTCGCGATCGGGGTCGAGCTGTTCGTCGCGCTTCGCCGAGGGCGCAGGGATCTGTATGAGACACGAGATGCGCTGACGTCGCTGACGCTGGGCGCGCTGTACAACCTCGAACACGTTCTGTACGTGGCGGTCTCGGCCCCGATCTTCCTCTGGCTCTGGGAGCACCGTTGGTTCGATGCTGGGCATGGCCCGCTCGCCGTCGCTGCGTGCTTCGTGCTCGACGACCTCGCGTTCTACGCCCTCCACCGCGCCGGCCACCGCATTCGGTGGTTCTGGGCCAACCACCTCGTGCATCACAGTTCGCAGCACTACAACCTCACGACCGCGCTCCGTCAGTCGTGGACCGGCACGCTCGCAGGCTTGTGGATCTTCCGCGCTCCGCTTGTGCTGCTTGGCTTCCACCCCGCGATGGTCGCGTTCTGCGCGGCGGTGAACCTCGTCTACCAGTTCTGGATCCACACCGAGTTGATCGACCGCATGCCGCGTTGGTTCGAGGCCGTGTTCAACACCCCGTCGCACCACCGCGTCCACCACGGCCGGCGCCCGCAGGACCTCGACACGAACTACGGGGGCGTGTTCATTGTGTGGGACCGGTGGTTCGGAACCTTCACCGCCGAGGCGCCGGGCGACCGCGTCGACTACGGGCTCGTCAAGCCACTCGGCACCTTCCACCCCGTCCGGGCCGCGTTCCACGGCTGGGTGGAGCTGTGGGCCGACGTCCGACGCCCGGGCTTGCGCCTTCGGGACCGACTGTGGTGCCTACTCGGACCCCCCGAGGGCTCCCGGGAGTCGGGGCCGGCCGTCCACGAACAAGGCACGGAGCGCCCCGGCCGCCCCGTCCTCGATCCACCGGCCGTGTGAAGGAACGAAGACGTCGGGGGCTGCCTCTTGCAGCCGCGAACGCCACCAAGCGCATGCACCGGCGCGATCGGAGACAAACAGCGTCCAGAAGATCGGATTGCGTTGCAAGCGAGTTCGGAAGCCGAGCAGCCGGAACAGCAGGCCGCGGAGACCGGTGAGGTGGGTCTCGAACACGATCGCGTCGACGACGAACCAGACCCGTCGCGCGCCCTCGAGGGACACCGCGACTTCTCCCTGGCGGGCGTACGGCACGGCGAGGAGCGAAACCCAAGGCGGCATGGCCTCGCGGCACGTCGCCATGCCCTCGACGACGAGGCCCGGCACAACCTTGCGCAGCCGCGCGTGGGCGGCATCCTCGGCAACGACGTGCGCTTCGGGGTACCGGGCCGACCAAGCCGCGAGGCCACCTGTGTGAAAATGGTTCGGGGCGACGAGCCATCGCACCGTCCCCATCGCCTCGACCTCGGCCCATCCCGCGTCGCACATGCCAGAAGGCGGACTGACGACGACCAGGGCACCGTCGTCGAGACGGACGAACAAGGCACGCGCGATCCCGTAATCCCAGGTCCAAGCGCGATCTGCAAGGACGACGGTCCGCCGACTCACGGATGGCGCTCGGCCAGCCAGCGATCCACGAAGCTCGTCCAATGCTGAACTTCGCGGAACTCGGGGGTCTCCACCAGCGCCTGGAGCATGGGAAGCGTCGTGTCGATGCCCTCGACGACGAACTCGTCCATCGCCCATCGCAGACGACGCAACGCATGCGCGCGGTCCACGCCGTGAACGATGAGCTTTCCGACCAAGCTGTCGTAGTACGGCGGGATGACGGCGTGCTCGTGCGCGGCCGAATCCACCCGCACACCCGGGCCGCCCGGCTCGTGGTAGCCGAGGATGCGTCCTGGCGAAGGCAGGAACGTCCAAGGATGCTCAGCGTTGATCCGAACCTCGATCGCGTGTCCGCGCGGGGCGACATCGGACTGCCGGAGGCCGAGACGCTCCCCCGCGGCGAGCCGAATCTGTTCCGCGATCAGGTCGACCCCCGACGTCACCTCGGTCACCGGATGCTCGACCTGGATGCGAGGATTGACCTCGAGGAAGTAGAACGCGTCGCCCTCGACGAGGAACTCCACCGTGCCGACGGTGCGGTAGCCCGTTTGGCGCACGAGGCGCGATGCGGCCTCCAACAGCGCTTTTTCCAACGAGGCCGAGAGGTTGGGCGCCGGCGCCTCCTCGACGAGCTTTTGGTGGCGCCGCTGCAACGAGCAGTCTCGGGTTCCCCAGGAGAGGCCGTCGAAGCCGTCGCCCGCAACCTGCACTTCGACGTGACGCGGGCGGGCGACGTACCGTTCGACGAACACCGCCCCGGTGCCGAACGCCGCGAGGGCCTCGGCCTTGCAGAGCGAGAACGACCGCTCCAACGACCCCATGTCGTGCACGACACGCATGCCCTTGCCGCCACCGCCACCGGCCGCCTTGAGCATGATCGGGAAGCCGGCACGCGTTGCCGCCTCGATCGCCTCCTCCACCGTCTCCACGGCGCCGGGAGACCCTTCCAGCAAGGGCAAGCCGGCCGCCCGCGCCGCGGCTTTGGCCGAGAGTTTGTCGCCAAACATCCGAAGGTGATCGACGCTCGGACCGATGAACGTCAGCCCGAGCTTGGCGACGGCGCCAGCAAACGCGGCGTTCTCCGCCAGAAAGCCGTAGCCAGGATGCACAGCGTCCGCACCGGTGATCTCCGCGGCCGCGAGAACGGCCGGCTGGTGCAAGTAGCTCTGGCGCGCCGGTGCGGGGCCGATGCACACGGCCTCGTCGGCGAAGCGCACGTGCAGGGCGTTGCGGTCGGCCTCCGAGTACACGGCGACCGTGCGGATACCGAGCTCGCGGCAGGTCCGAATGACCCGAAGCGCGATCTCGCCGCGGTTCGCGATGAGGATCTTACGGAACACGCTCAGTCCTTGCGAATCTTGAACAACGGCTGACCGAACTCCACGGCCTGGCCGTTCTCCACCAGTCGGGCCACCACCGTCCCGCCGACGTCGGCTTCGATCGGGTTCATCAGCTTAATCGCCTCAACGATGCACAAGGTGGCACCCGCCGAGACACGTGCCCCCACCTCGACGAAGGCCGGCGCGCCCGGACTGCTCGCGGCGTAGAACGTGCCCACCATGGGCGAGGTCACGGTCGCTACGTTCGCGTCCTCGGAGGGAGCGCTGGGCGCGACAGCCGTCCCCGCTGGCGCCGACGCGTACGAGGGGTGCCCGGGTGCCACCACGACGGCGGGAGCCCCGAAGCCGAGCGAGATCGTCCGCTCCGCCGTCTTGTGCTTGAACGACGTGACGCCCTGCGCCTTGAGGAGCGTGATGAGCGCGTCGAGCGCGTCGAGATCCATGCCGGCCCTCCGTCGGCGCCGGTTAACCGATCTGCACGCCCCGCGCCCGCAGGGCCGCCACCAGCCCACGCAGCGCGAGCGCGTAGCCGGGCGCGCCCAGCCCGTACACCCCACCGATCGCGACATCTGCGAGGAGCGACCGGTGCCGGAACGACTCGCGGGCGTAGATGTTCGTGACGTGGACCTCCACGAAGGGAAGCCCAACGCCGAGCAACGCATCGCGCAACGCCACGGACGTGTGGGTGTACGCACCCGCGTTCACCACCGCGCCGGCGCACGTCGCGGCCGCCTGAACCGCGTCCACCACAGCGCCCTCGTGGTTGGACTGGACGTGCCGAAGGCCAACGCCCAGCTCGGCCGCGACGATGTCCAGACCGGCTTGAACGGCCCCGAGCGTCGTTGCCCCGTAACGTTCTGGCTCCCGCGTCCCGAGAAGGTTCAAGTTCGGTCCTTGAAGGACCAGGATCTCGGTCATGTCTCCTCCGGCCAAAGCATGGCGAGTTGGTCGAATGCGACGGTGGCGATCTCGGGC
>JBJONI010000406.1:0-22927 GCA_046051915.1 Pseudomonadota bacterium | reverse complement strand
GGAGCCAACGTCGACGGTTCATGACCCTCCGTTAGCGGGTAGGACGCCGTGCGACGACCCGCGACGCGAGGCGCGACATCCTACGACGCGTGCAGACAGGCCGGCTGTCGGCCGTTACCCGAGTCGGCAGGAGGCCGGAGATGGTTTGGTTGTGGAGCACCGCGTTCGCCGCGAGCCCTTGGACGACGCTGCCCCCGACGGTGTCGGTCGACGTGGTGGTCACCGACGGCGTGGAGGCCGTGGCGGCGCGCCTCGCCGACCTCGGCACCGTGTTCACCGAGATCGGGGACGCTCCGCGACGCACCTGTGTGGTCCCGCATCACAAGACGGTGGCGGACGGGCGTGTCCTCCTCGACGTGACGTGGGTGCCTTCTTGGGTGACGGCCCGGACGCAGCTCTGGGTCGCCAAGCAGGAGCCGGGCCTCGTGCGCTGGACGGCGCAAGGCAACCAAACGGGCTTTGATGTCGACTTTCGTCTGACCCCGATCGACGGGGGCACGTGGGTCCGTGCGGCCATCGCGATCGACCCCCTGCCTTGGCCGGTGCGGCGCCTGTTCGCGCTGGACATCGCGCCGGCGTGGGAGGGGTGCTTGTCCCGGCTGGTGCGCGGGCCATGAGCGTCCCGATGGCGGCGTGGCGGCGCGGCTTGGTCGTGGCGGTCCTTGGCGTGGGCGCCCTGTTCGTGGCCCAGCTCGCGCCGGCTTGGAGGCCTGCGACGGTGGTGCCAAGTGGCGACGGAGCGACGGGACCGTCGGAGGGACCCGAGGACGCCGAGCGCGCGGGCAAGTGGCGACGCGCGCGACCCGGCGCCCCGAGCCCCGAGCAGGCTGCCGAGATGAAGGCGTTGGAAGCGATCGGGTACGTGGACGGGTCCGAGGCGGTGTCTGCACCGGTCTCGATCACCGTCAACACGCCCCAAGCGACCCCCGGCTACAACCTTTGGTGCTCCGGCCACACCTCGGAGGCCTACCTGACCCGCCTCGACGGCGCGGTGGTCGCGTCGTGGCAGGTGGGCTGGAAGCAGGCGTTTCCTGCTTCGAAACTTCGTCAGGGCGAACCAGGGACGAACCACTTCCGGCGTGTCAAGCCGTTCGGGGCGGGGGGGTTGCTCGCGATCTTCGAGGGCCGCGGTGCCGTGGCGCTCGACCGCGACAGCCGCCTCGTGTGGGCGCTGGACAACCGAGCCCACCACGACGCCGTCGTCCGGCCGGACGGCACCGTGTTGTTGCTCACGCGCACGGCCGAGATGGTGCCTGAGCTCGACCCGGTCAAGCCGGTCCTGCTCGATGACATCGTCACCATCGGCCCAACCGGCGAAGAGCGAGGGCGTCTGTCGTTGCTCGACGCGTTGATGCAGAGCGATCACCGCCGGTTGCTGGAGGGCCGCGTGCACCACGGCGACGTGTTCCACACCAACAGCATCGCGGAGCTCGACGGTCGCGCGGCGGCGGTGGACCCGGCGTTCGCGAAGGGCAACCTGCTGCTGTCGCTGCGCAACCTCGACGCCTTGGTCGTCGTGGACCCACGCGTGGAGCGCGTCGTGTGGTCGGCGCGGGGTGACTTTCGCAAGCAGCACGACGCGCAGGTCGTTGGCCCGGACCGGTTGACGCTGTTCGACAACGAAGGGCCCGCCGACGGGTCGCGTGCGCTGACGCTGCGCTTGCCGGATCTCGCTCCGCTCGCGTCGTGGGGCGGCGTGCCCGGGCAGCCGCTGGACTCCTCGACGCTCGGCACGATGCAGACCCTGAGCAACGGCCACCGCCTGATCACCGAGTCGGATGGGGGGCGGGCGGTCGAGGTCGCCGAGGATGGGCGCGTCGTGTGGGAGATGTTCAACCCCCATCGGGCCGGCGAGCAGGGGCAGTGGATCGCGGCGCTGTTCGAGGTGCGGCGGCTCACCGAGGCCGAGGTGGCCGCTTGGGGCGCGCTCCCCGCCTCGCGCTGAGCCCGCGACGCTGCGAGACCTTCGACGTCAAAGGCCGCGGTGTCCGCAAGTTTTCGTGTCAGTTGGCGCGCACGTCTTGTGGGCACCGATCCCGGGGGCTACCGTTCGCGCGTTGACGACGACGGAGGGTCCATGCGTGGGGTGCGTCGCGTCGGAGCAGGCGTGTGGGCGCTGGCGATTGCCGGCGGTTGCGGCGTGGTGTCCTACGACGAGGCCGACGCCCCGTGGTCGGGCGACGACGCCCCGCTCGACGCAGGGGAGTCGCTCGGCGCCGCGTCGCCGTGGGAGGCCGCGGCCGTGGCTTGGGATGTCCCCGTCGACCTGCTGCGTGCGGTCGCGTTGGCGGAGACGGGGATGCAGGCGGTGCAGGGGCAGCCCCACGACGGGAGGCCGGTGGCCTACGGGGTGATGGCGTTGCGCAGCCCGCAATTGGAGCGCGGGGCCGAAGCCTCGGGTTGGTCGGTCGCCGACGTCCAGACGCGTCTCGACGCGAACGTGGAGGCGGCCGCCGCGCTGCTTCGCAGCTACGCCGACGAACGCGGGATCGATCGCGGCAGCCTCGCGGCATGGGCGCCGGCGGTGGCGGACCTGTCGGGCATCACCGACGCCGAAGCGGCCTCGCAGCATGTGTGGGATGCCGTGTACGCCCCCTTGCGTCGCGGCTTTGCGGTGGAGGGGGCGACGGTCAAGGCGTGGGGCGTCGACCCGGACTACCCGGCGCCCACCGTCCGTCGCTCCGTGGCGGGCCCGAACTACGCGAACACGGTGTGGCGGCCGTCGCCCAACTTCGACAGCCGGAACAGCGCGGTCAACGACATCGACATGGTCGTCATTCATAGCTGTGAGGGCTCGTACAGCGGCTGCTGGTCGTGGCAGGTCAACGACACCTCGGACGTCAGCGCGCACTACACGGTCAAGGAAGACGGCAGCGAGATCACGCAGCTCGTCGACGAGGGCAACCGTGCTTGGCACGTCGGCGCGACGTACGACTCGGGCCTCAACGGCGGGACGAACACGCGCTTCGATGGTTGGAACGTCAACCACTTCTCGGTCGGGATCGAGCACGCGGGCTTTGCCGCCCAGTCCACCTGGGACAACGGTTTGCTCGACGCCTCGGCGGCCCTGACGTGCGACATCACGCGCGACAACGGCATCGCGATCGACAGCTACCACATCGTGGCCCACGGACGGTTGCAGCCCTACAACCGAACCGATCCCGGCGCGAACTGGCCTTGGTCGGACTACTTGAATCGGGTCGCTGTGGCCTGTGGGCAGGCCTCTTCGGGCGGGGCGACGCCGGCGCCGCAAGCGCCCGCAGGACAGATCGTCATCGACAGCAACAACAGCTACAACGACGCCGCGCTCGCCCGCAACGAGGTTTCGGGTAACTGGGTTTCGAGTCAAAACGTACGTGGATACTGGAATACGGGCTATTACTACGCCAGCACGGCGGCGACGAGTGATCCCGCGCACTTCCGGTTCTACGCCGCGTCGGGCGGCTGCTTCACCGTGGAGGCCTGGTGGACCGCGGCGCGCGACCGTGCGCAGGCGGCCCCGTGGACGTTCCGCAACGCGGCGGGCGCCTCGGTCGGCACCGCCACGACCGATCAGCAGACGGGCCACAGCCAGTGGAACGCGCTGGGGCAGGCCACGTTTACGGCCGGTTGGAACACCGTCGACCTCGACCGCACCGCCGCGCTGGGTCAGGTCGTCGTCGCCGACGCGGTCCGCGTGACGCCGTGCGGCGCCGGCGCAGGGGGCGCTGCGGGTTCGGGCGGCGCGGGCTCGGGGGGCACGGGCGGCGCGTTGTCGTTGTCCCAAGGCGCACCGGGCGACGCCAACCTCGTCAACCGCTTCACGATCACCGGAGCGACGGCGGGCGCGCGCGTCTCGGTGATCGCGGGTCGCTCGGGCGGACCGTCTGCGGCCCCGGGTTGCGCGGGTCTGAACCTGCCGATCCGCGCGCCTTGGGACCTCGGCTACGCGACGGCCGATGCCTCCGGTACCGCGACATTCGACTTCCTTGTCCCGGCGCGCGCGGCCGGCCAGGCGATCGACCTGTACGCGGTCGAGGCCTCGACGTGTCGCGCCTCCACCGGCGTCCGCCAGACGTTCTAACGGGGATCGGACCGGGATTTGGCCGTATCGGCAAAATTCTGCCGATGGGGCTCGACATCGGGCGATGGGGGGGCTACCGTGAGGACGTTCCCTCGGAGGTCCCATGCGTTCCATTGCCCTCTCGCTCGCGCTTGCCGCGCCGATGCTCTCGACCGACGCGCTCGCGTGCGGTGGCTTCTTCTGCCAGACCACCCCGATCGACCAGTCGGCCGAAAAGATCGTGTTCGCCGTCGATGAGGCCGAGGGCACCGTCGAGACGCACGTGCAGATCGCCTACACCGGTGCGGCCCAAGAGTTCTCGTGGATTGTCCCGGTGCCGAGCGTGCCTGAGCTCGCGCTGAGCTCCGATACGCTGTTCACGGTGCTCGAGTGGACGACCGCCCCGCAGTTCTGGCTGAACTACGAGGAGCGCGGCACGTGCGAGTACGACACGTGGTTCGGCGGCGGCGGTGTGCTCGAAAACTCCGCCGCCGACGGGGCGGGGGGCGGCGCCCCGAGCGCCGGCGGCGGCGTCGAGGTGATCGCCGAGCAGCAGGTGGGCCCGTACGACTCGGTGGTCCTCGCTGCGACCGATAGCGCCGAGCTCCTCCAGTGGCTGGGCGACAACGGCTACACCATCCCGAGCAACGTGGCGCCGAGCTTGCAGCCCTACCTCGCCGGAGGGAGCTACTTCATTGCGTTGAAGCTGCAGAACGACGCGGATGCGGGCGACATCGCCCCGATCAAGTTCACCTACCAAGCCACCGCTCCGATGATCCCGCTCGTGCTGACCCGCATCGCGGCGACCCCCGACATGCGCGTTCAGCCCTACGTCTTCAGCAGCGCGCGCGCCGTGCCCGACAACTACCTGCACGTCCAGATCAACGAGGCGGCGGTCAACTGGCTCAGCGGCGGCAGCAACTACAACGACGTCGTGACCCAAGCGGCCAATGAGGCGGGCGGCAAGGCGTTCGCCACCGACTACGCCGGCACGACGTCGATGCTCGAGGGCATGTTCTACGGCCCCGGTCGCTTCGACATCGATGCGCTGGCTGCCACCGACGATCCTGCCCTGTTCGTGCAGTTCATGCTCAACATGGGCTTCCCGCGGGGTGCCGCGGTTCAGAACTTGATCCGGGCCTACATCCCGATGCCCCAAGAGCTCATCGACCAAGGCGTGGACGAGTCGTCGTTCTACAACTGCCTGGAGTGCTACCGCGAGTACCTTGCGGGCATCGAGTTCGATCCTGTCGCCTTCGCCGCGGCGCTGGACGAGGCGATCGTGCAGCCGCTCGTCGAGGTGCAGGCGATGGTCGATGCGCACGACAAGCTCACCCGCATGACCTCGTCGATGTCGGCGGAGGAGATGGACCAGGACGCCTACTTCGTCCTGAACAGCGACATGGACGACGTGAGCAACCAGCACCAAGCGCAGCACGTGATCGACTGCGGCACCGGCGGCAAGCTCAGTGAGTCGCCGCGTTGGATCGAGCTCGCGAGCGGCGAGGTCATCCTCCTCCCTCCGATCGGCACCGATGGCTCCGGTGGCATGATGTGGCCCGAGGACCTCGGCGGCACCGCGGCTTCGGTGATCGAAGACGCGAGCGCGTCGGGGCAGCCCACGCCCGTCTCCGACAACGGCGAGGTGATCGCCGACGGCCTGGAGACGCACAACGCCGACATCCGCGAGGACTACGAGGCGGGTGGCACGGAGCTCCCGGGTGACCTCGATGGGGTGGGGACCGGAGAGGTGGCCTCGTGCGGCGGCTGTGACGGCACGGGTGGGGCTTCCGCGGGGTGGATGGCGGCGTTCGGGCTGCTCGCGATGCGTCGTCGCCGCACCTGACCCCTTTACGCGCCCGCTGTCCGCGGCTAGCCCGGAGCGCATGACCACCACGTGGGCCAAGCCTCCGGGCGTTCCCGTTTTTCCACCTCACGCCGATCCGACGGGCGTTTGCGTGCTGCACGACGTCCTCGCGGCGATGCCGTGGCGCGCGGAGGTCGCTTGGCCGGTCGGGTTCGAGGGCGGCATCGCGCACCGCCTGGACACCGCGACGTCCGGCGCGCTGTGGCTCGCGGACAACCTCGACGAGCTCGTCGCGATGCGGGCCGCGTTCGCGACGGGGGGCCTGCGCAAGGTCTACCAGCTCGTGAGCGCCGTCGCGCCGGCTTGGACGGAGGTCCGCTGTGATCGCGCCATCGCTCACGACGCCAAGCACCGGCGGCGCATGGTCGTCCAGCGCCACGAGCGTACCCCTCACCGCGGCCAGTGGTACCCGGCGCACACCGCCTTTCGTCGGCTGGACGCCACCTTGCTCGAAGCGGTCATCACCACCGGCGTGATGCACCAAATCCGTGTTCACGCCGCATTTCTCGGTGTCCCGTTGGCGGGCGACCGCCTGTATGGGGGCGGGGAAGCGCCGGACGATGCGCCCTCCGGCGCGCCGTTTCGGCTGCATCACGTCGGTCTGCGGGGGTCGGGATGGGCGACGGCGCCCGTCCCGGCGCCGGCCTGGTGCTTCGGCGACGACCTGTCGGGTTAAACGTCCACAGGGGGCGGCATGGCACGGCGCTGGCTTCGTGGGCTCGTCGGGACCTTGGTCGCCCTCGCGGCGACCGAGGCCACGCTTCGTTGGGCGTTGGTGCGCCCCGAGGTCGTGGCGTCCTGGCAGCAGCGCTCAGGACCAGCGGGCGATGAGCTCGGCTGGTTGCTCAACTACGAGCGCATCGGCGAACGGGGCATCTTCCGGGTGGACCCGGAGTTGGGGTGGGTCAACCCGGATCGCACGTTGGTGCAGGACCGGTGGCAGGCGGTCCTTGGTCCTGAGGGGCTTCGCGCGCCCGTCCCCCCGGTGACCCGCGACCCCCTGCGTCCTCGGATCGCCGTCTACGGCGACTCCTTCGGCTTTGGCTGGGATGTGGGCGACGACGCGACATGGGCCGCCGCGCTGACCTCGTCCCATCCTGGCCTCGAGGTCGTGAACCTGTCGGTCCCTGGCTACGATCTCGGGCAAGTCTTGCTCCGTCATCGTCGCGACGCGCCGGTGTGGCGTCCCGACGTAGAGGTGCTTCTGCTTCAGGACCTGCTGGCGCAACGGACGGTGCTCCCTTTCACGATGTACCGCCGACCGCTGATCCCCGCCGAGCAAGGCGTCTTCGAGCCTGTCGGCCTCCCGATCCCCCCGATGGCCGAGCAAGCTTCGGAGATTTTGCGCACGCCTTGGACGCTGCGGGCTTGGCGGATGCTGCGTTGGCAACTCGACGAGGAGGAGCGTCATCTCGGCGAGCGCGGCGCCCCGCGGGGAGCCGCGTTGGCCTCGCGATGGGTCGAGGAGGTCCGAGGGCAAGGGCGCGCGGCCGTGGTGGTCTGGCTCACGCTCGCGCACGAGCTCCCCTCCGTCGGGACGATGGACGCGCGCCGGGGCAGCATCCCGCGCTGTCCGCATCCGGAGGCGATCTGTGTCGACACGGGCCCGGGGCTCAAGGCCCTCGTCGAGGCGGGCCGTCCGCTGGTGGAGGGGACCCACTACAGCCCCGAGGCGAACGCGGTGGTCGCCGGCGCCATCGCAGAGGGCCTTCGTCGGGCGGGCGTCGCCCTGTAGGCGTCAGTCGGCCAGATCCACCCAGATCGGGGCGTGGTCGCTCGTGTCGAGACCGCCGGCTCGATGGACACCTCCGCCGCGAACGCGCGGCGTCAACGTCGGTGAGGTGAGCAGGTAGTCGATGCGCCAGCCGCGATCGAGCGCCCGCGCATTGCCGCGGTTGGACCACCACGAGTACGGACCTTGGACGTCGCCGACGCGGGCGCGGAGGGCGTCCTCCCACCCTGTGGCGAGCAGATCGCTGAACCAAGCCCGCTCGTGGGGCAGGAAGCCCGAGTTCTTCGCGTTGCCCTTGGCGTTCCAGATGTCGCGCACCGTGTGGGCGATGTTGAGGTCGCCTCCCATCAGCGCAGCCACCGGGCGTTGTGCACGTTCGGCCGCCCACGGGAGGAACCGTGCCATCCATGCCTCCTTGTTCGCCTGCTTTTCCGGGCCCGAGGCACCGGAAGGCAAGTAGACGCTGGCGACCTCAAGGCCGGCCGTGTCCACCCGCAGCATGCGACCGTCGAGGTCGTCGTCGGCGTCGGTGAGCCCGCGTTCCGTGTGCGTGATCTCGTGGCGCGACCAGACGGCGGTGCCAGCGTAGCCCGGCTTTTTCGCTGGATGCCAAGCGACGTTCCAGCCGTCCGTGGCGCCCTTCGGGAGCTGCTCCGGAAACGAGCGAACCTCCTGAAGCAAGACCACGTCGGGCGCGAGGGCCTCGAGGTGTCCGAGAAGGGACTTGCTGAGGGCCGACCGAAGGCCGTTGACGTTCCAGGAGACGACGCGGATCATGCGCGCCGACGACGGCGAAGGAGCGCCAAGGCACCGACCGCGGAGAACGCCAGCGCGCGTCCTTCGCCCGAAGCCGAGCAACCGCCCGTGCAGCCCGCCGCAGGGTCGGTTCCGCCGCACCCGCCGTCGGCTCCGCAGCCCGCCGCCGCCGGATCGGCGTACGGCACGACCCCGAGCGTCGCGTAGGCGCCGAGGAAGTCTTGGAGCTGACCGGGAACGCCGATCGCGTCGACGTCGAGGGAGACGAGGCCCACGCCCGAGAAGCTCGGCAGGGGGAACGCGAGGCCTTGGAGCGCCGACGACAACAGGGGGCCGACGAGCGTGTCGGCGAGGGAGGAGAAGCCGGTCTCGATCTGCGCCGACGCCTCGGGCTTGAGCTCGTTGTACGAGACGCTCGCTTGGATCGCGGCGGGGTCGAAGACGATGCCAGCGCCGAGGTTGCCGGTCGCGCCGTCGAACGTCAGGTTCGCGCCGGCGACCGCGGTGAGGTCGAGGCCGGCGACACGGGTGAGCCGGTAGTCGAGCTCGGCGGCGAAATCGAGGCCGAGGTTCGGGATCAGGATCTCGACGTCGGTGGCACCGGTGGTGCTGACGTAGGGGGCGGCCTCGGGCCGGGTCCGGATCTCCAACGGCGCCGCGGTGGGGAACAGATCGTTGAACTGGCCTGCCGCCAACAGGTTCAGCAGCGTCGTGTTGATCGGGATCGGGAGGTCGACGGGAGACTGACCCTCCGAGATCACTTGGCAGAGCAAGCCGCCGCGCCACGCCGCGTAGGCGGCCTGGTTGAGCCAATCGTCGTTGACGAGGACGCCGAGTTCGGGGTTGGGCCGCGGGCTCGCTCCGATCGCGGGGTAGCGAGGGTTGCTCGGCGGAAGCGTCCCGATCGACGTGCCGTCGTCGAACCGGCTGATGCAGGGGTGCGGGGTGTCGCCCGTGAAGAAGCGGCCACCGAGTTCAAGCCGCAAGCCGTCGGGCTCGACGACGACGTCGCGGGGGTACGCGCTGACCTCGAGCGTCGTACCCAGCAGGTCGACCTCGGTCTCCAGGTTGAGCTGATCGAACGCATCCTCGATCTGCGGCTCCACATCGGCGATCAACTGCGCGACCTGGGCGTCGAGCGTGGGCCGCAGCTCTTGCAGGATGAACTCCACCACGTCCAAGCCGAGGAAATCCGCGATGTCCGCGATGTCGTCGATGATGCACGAGCCGCCTGGCGCCGAGCGCAGGTTGAGGTCTTCCTGCTCCAGCGGCGGCAGCGGGAACGTCACGTTGTTGAACGCGACGTCGAGGGCGACGTTGCCGTCGGGGCCAAAGATCGGGTTCCCCCGGACGTCCTTTTGCACTGTCACGGTGACGTCGGCGGTGAGGTCGATGCGGGCGTTTCGAACGTCCATCGCGCAGCGTTCGTCGATGACGTTGCCGAGCGAGATCAGGCCGAACAGCAGGTCGAGGTCGGCCGTGACGTAGATCACCGCCGGGTCGCTCGGCGTGTTGACGTCGACGTCCATCACCAGCCGAACCTGCAAGGTGTCGGTGGCCGGCGTGATCTGCAGGTCGACGATGGTCGGGGCGACGTACAGGTTTTCGACGCCAAAGCTGTACTCGGCGCCGACGAGCAGCAGGTCGATGTCCCCGGACTGCTCGATCAGCGAGGGGTCGATCGGGAACGTGGGGGGCAACAACGTCGCCGCGATGTCTTGGAAGCTCTCGAAGCCCGCCGGTGTCACGTCGAGGTAGGCGGCTGGCCAGATGTCCTGATCGTAGCGCCAGTCGATCGCTTGGGCGTCGCTGACGGAGAGCAGGGTGGCGATGCAACCGGCGATGGCAGCGCGCATGGGGACCTCGGACAAGGGGAATGCGCGCATCGTAGCCGCAGAACGGCTCAGCCTCAACGAAGAATCGGACGATGCGCCAGCGCGGTCCATGCCGCGAGGTCGTCCACGTCGAGGCTCGGGTCCCAGGACCGACGGAACGAGGCCGCGACCGCCGCGTTCGGTCTGACCGGTCCTCGGTGGGGGCCCGTCCTGGCGAGGGGTGGAAACCGCGACGGCTGGTGGAAGTCCGGTGCGGGCCCGGGGAGGGGGGCGTGCGCGAGGTAGCGGCGTGCGTGGGCTGGGCCGTGGATCCGGTAGGCGTTGGCGCGGTCGCAGCCGTCGGGGAGCCAAGCCGTTGGGATGCGCGCCTGCGCGGCCCACCATCCGTCACTTCGATGCGTGGCGAGGTCGAGCGCGAGGCCTTGCGCGCTCGGTTCTCGGACATCCGCGAGCTGCAACACGAGGTGGTTTCCGAACGGGCCGATCTCGATCTCGAGGTAGGCGCGGCCAGGCCCAGCGAGGAACACCTCGACGACCTCGTGCTCCCACAGTCGGGGCGTTGGACCTGGAGGAAGGCTGGGCGCGGGGTCGCGGGCCCACGGCGCCACCGTGGTCAGGGTCCACGCGTCCTCACCGGCCGCGAGGACGGCGATGGCGGCGTCGTCGACGGCGACACCGTCCCACGTGTGCTCGATCGGCAGGATCCACATCGCGCCTCCCCGGGTTCGGCGTCACGTCGCGCCGAGGACCCCCATCGGCAAGCGGAGGTAACGCACGCCGTTCGTGTCGGGCGGCGGCAGGTGTCCTGCCATCATGTTGACCTGGAGGGAGGGAAAGATCAGCTTCGGCGGCGCGAGCGTTGCGTCTCGGGACGTGCGGCGCGCGACGAACGCTTCCTGAGAGAGGTCCGCCGGGAGGGCGAGGTTGGTGGCTTTGCTGGCTCCGATCGTCGTCTCATAGGCCATCGACCGTCCGCCCGGCTGGTAGTCGTGCCCGACAAACACCCGGGTGGCGTCTGGCAGGGCGTACAACCGCTGCACGGACGCGTAGAGTTGGGCGGCGCTCCCGTTGGGGAAGTCGCACCGTCCAGTGCCTTGATCGGGCAGGAACAGCGCATCCCCGGTGAACACGGCGTCTTCGATGCGGTAGCTCATGCAGGCCGGGGTGTGGCCGGGCGTGGCGATCGCGTGGATCGTGAGCGAACCCGCCTGCCATGTCTCCCCGTCGGCCAACAGGTGGTCGAACGGGCGGCCGTCGGTCGGCGTGTCGTCGCGGTGGAACAGGCCCCGGAAGAAGGCTTGAACGCTCTTGATGGCCTCCCCGATCGCGACGGGTGCGCCGGTGGCCTCGCGGAGGACCTGTGCACCACTGAGGTGGTCGGCGTGCGCATGGGTTTCCAAGATCGCGCGCAGGGTCAGGTGGTGCGAGGTCAGAAACGCCAGCACGCGCTCGGCCGAGGTGGTCGACGTCGTGACCGTGAGCGGATCGAAGTCGAGGACGGGATCGATCACGACGGCGTCCCCGGTTTGTGCGTCCGACACGACGTAGGTCAGGGTGAAGGTCGCGGGGTCGAAAAAGGCGTGAACCTGCACGGGGCCTCCTGAGCGCCGACGGTGGCGCCCTGCCGAGGCTCGATGCACGGTCGATGCCCCGTTCTGTGAGACGTCACGTGGTCGTGCGCGCCGCCCTGTGGGCGCACGGCGTGCAAGGCGCTGCGCGCAGATTTCGTCTCGGCAAGTCCCGGTGTTGGCGCATCCGGTTGCAGGGGAATAAGATCGGGTCAGATCGTTAGCATGCTAACCATCTCGTTCGCCCCGCTTCCTGGGCTCCGAACCGATCGTCTGCGTTCAACGTACTCATACCGTGGAGTCGCCCATGGCCGGCAACCAGAACGTCAACGCCAGCGAAGAGCAGGCACGCGAGCTCGTCGAGCAGTCCCGTCAGGCCGACTGGGAAGGCAAGGGCTTTCTCAAGAACCTGTTCCTCGGCGATTTCCGCATGGACTGGATCGACCCGTTCCCCAACAAGGGCGTGTCGGCGGAGTACCTTGAGTTCGAGAAGAAGCTCGAAGACTTCCTGAAGAACAAGGTCGACAGCGTCAAGATCGACGCCACGGGCGAGTACGGCGACGACGTGATCGACGGGTTCCGCAAGCTCGGCGCGTTCGGCATGAAGATCAGCAAGGAGTACGGCGGTCTGGGCTTCACCAACGTCGAGTACTGCCGCGCGCTGGAACTGGTTGGCCGCTACGACGGCAACGTCACGGCGCTGCTCTCGGCCCACCAGTCGATCGGGATCCCGTCGCCGCTGAAGTACTTCGGCACCGACGATCAAAAGAAGAAGTACCTCACCCGTTGCGCGGCGGGAGCCGTGTCGGCGTTTGCGCTCACGGAGCCCGACGTCGGCTCTGACCCTGCGCGCCTCGGCACCCAGGTCACCAAGGACGAGAACGGCGACTACATCATCACCGGCGAGAAGCTGTGGTGCTCGAACGGCACCATCGCGGAGCTGTTCGTCGTCATGGCGCGCGACCCGAACACGAACAAGATTTCGGCGTTCATCGTGGAGTCGGACCCCAACAACGGCGTCGAGATCGCCTACCGCTGCCGGTTCATGGGCCTCCGCGCCCTGCAGAACGGCGTGATCAAGTTCCACGGGACGAAGGTCCCGAAGGAGAACATCATCGGCAAGGAGGGCGCCGGTCTCAAGATCGCGCTCACCACGCTCAACACGGGTCGTCTGTCGATCCCCGCCGCCTGCGTCGGCGCGAGCAAGATGATGGTCGAGGAGTGCCGCAAGTGGTCCGCGGATCGCGTGCAGTGGGGCCAAGCGATCGGCAAGCATGAGGTCATCACCCACAAGCTGATCGACATGGCGGCGATGACGTACGGCATGGAGTCGCTCAGCTACCTCGCGACCGAGCTGTCCGAGGTCAAGGGTTACGACATCCGCCTCGAGGCTTCGGCGGCCAAGGAGTGGTGCACCACCCGCGGTTGGACGATCATCGACGAGGCGATGCAGATCAAGGGCGGCCGTGGCTACGAGACCGAGGCGAGCCTCAAGGGTCGTGGCGAGCACGCGGTCGGCATTGAGCGCGCGATGCGCGACAGCCGCATCAACCGCATCTTCGAGGGAAGCTCGGAGATCATGCACCTGATGATGGCGCGCGAGTGCGTCGACAAGCACCTGCAAGTCGCGGGTGCCATGCTCGACAAGAAGGCGACGATCGGCAAGATCCTCGCGGCGCTGCCGAGCATCGCTGCGTTCTACATCCCCTGGTACGCCGGTCTGTGGATCCGTGGCTTGTTCACGCCGTTCCGCTACGGCCAGTACGGCCGCCTCGCCGGCCATGTGCGCTTCGTCGAGACGCGCGCGCGCAAGCTCGCCCGTGAGGTGTTCCACGGTATGGCGATCTACCAAGCCAAGATGGAGCGCAAGCAGGCCTTCATGTTCCGCGCGGTCGACATCGCGATGGAGCTCACCGTGATGGCGGCCTCTGTGGCCCGCGCCAACGGTGCCCTGAAGGCCGGCGCCGCCGAGGGCAAGGCGGCGGTCGACCTCGCGGACGTGTTCTGCAAGAACGGCCGTCGTTACGTCGACACGAAGTTCGCCGAGTTCTGGGACAACGATGACGACGCCAAGTACGCGGCCGGCAAGGCGCTGCTCGACGGCAAGTTCACGTTCCTTGAGCCCAAGGACGTGACCGGCGCGGCGAACAGCTCGGCGGCCGCCGCCAAGTGATCGCGTTGGGTTTAGGGTTCGGCGCCGGGCTCGTCCCGGCGCCGTTTGTTTTTGGGGGGAGCATGCGCGTTGCGATCGTCAGCTGTGAGGACCTCCCCGCGTGGGAAGTGGACGACGCCCCGCTGTTCTCGGCGTTCGGGGAGCGCGGCGTTGAGGCTGTCCGAGTGCCGTGGACCCAGCTTGGTGCGGGATTTGATGCCGCGTTGCTCCGGACGCCGTGGGACTACGCCGATCGGCTCGCTGCCTTCCTGGATTGGGCCGAGGACTTCCACGCCCACACGCCCCTGTGGCATCCGCCGGACGTGCTGCGCTGGAACTTGGACAAGCGCTACCTGTTCGAGCTCCGCGACGCGGGGCTGCCCATCGCCCCCTCCCTGTTGTTGCAGTCCGATGAGGGCGGCAGGCTCGCCGACGCGCTGCGCCGTTGGGGCGTCGAGCGCGCGTTTCTCAAGCCCGTGGTCGGTGCGTCCGCGCGGCACACGTTGCGGTTTTCCGCCGTCGACGCCGCTGCCGCCGCGGCTTGGATGGCGTCGGTCGGCGAGACGATGATCTTGCAGCCGTATTTGGAGGCGGTCGAGACCCAAGGAGAAATCTCGGCGATCGTCATCGATGGCGAGATCACCCACGGCGTGGTCAAGCGCCCCGTCCCGGGCGATTATCGGGTGCAAGACGACCATGGGGGAACCGACGCCCCCTTACCGGTGTCTGCTTCCTTGCGTCGCCTCACCGAGGCGGCGTGGGCCGCGGCCGAGGATCGGCTCGGGCGGCGGCTCCTGTACGGGCGCGTGGATGCCCTGTCGCTCGCCACTGGCGAATGGGTGCTCAATGAACTCGAAATCGTGGAACCCTCCCTGTTCTTCCGTCACGGCCCCCACGCGGCGGGCGCGTTGGCGGACGCTTTCCTGGCCGCGGCGGGTGGCGGCGATGTGCGCGCTCGGGCTCGGCGTCGCTGAAGCGGCAGAGGTGGGCTGGGGAAGCGATTCCCGGGCGCTTCGTGGCCAAGGGTGGCCTGTGTTCTGGGCCCAGAGCGATGTCGACGCCACCGCCAAGCTCACCCTTCGGTGCGCCGGGCTCAGCTTCGACCGGACGTTGACGCTCAGCGCGGGCCGACGCGCGACGCTGGAACTGGTCGGGCTCCCCGAGGGCGTGACCACGTGCGAGGGCACGATGCAGGTGCAGGCCTCCGACGGGATGTCGGGCGGTCTCGACGTGCAGGTCGACGTCGCCAGCCTCGGGATCATCGGGTTGACGAGCGCGCTGGAGCGGTTTGACTTCGCGGCCGGAACGCTGACGGTCTCGGCGAGCCGCGGGCTGTCGTTCGCGTCCGCGCGCGTCGAGGGGCCGGGTGGCGTGCCAACGCTCGAGGTCGACGCCGATCTGTCGCGTCCGGCGGAGCCGCTGTTTCGGTGGGGGCCCGCGTTTGGCGAGGTGGTCAAGGTGGTCGTGACGGCGCGCGATGCGGCCGGGTTCGTGTCCACGTTGGAGCTGTTGCCGTGGTTCCTTGAGATCCCGCACGAGGACGTCATCTTCCCCTCGGGGAGCGATGCCATCCCCGCCGAGGAAGTGGGGAAGCTCGAAACTGCGTTTCGTGCGGTGAGCGACGCAGTTCAGAAGTACGGTCGGCAGGTCCCCGTCAAGCTCTACGTGGCGGGCTACACCGACACCGTCGGGGCGGCGACGACCAACCAATCGCTCAGCGACCGGCGCGCGCGCGCCCTGGCCCAGTGGTTCCGCAGCCGAGGTTTCGGCGGCGAGCTGTACTACCAGGGGTTCGGGGAGCGCGCGCTCGCGGTCCCGACGGGCGACGAGGTCGACGAGGCGGCCAACCGGCGGGCCTTGTACGTGCTTGCGGCGGATCGGCCACCCACGTCGGGCGCGATGCCGGCGGCGGCGTGGAAACGTTTGTGAGCCCAGCACACAGCCGTCGAGCGCGCTAACGCCGAGTCAGGGAGGCCACCGTGTACGTCGCCGAAGCACGAGCTGTGGAGAAGCGCTACGGCCAAGGAGCGGGCGAGGTCGTCGCGCTTGGCGGGGTCTCGGTCGGGTTCCCGCCCGGGAGCTTCGCCGCGCTCGCGGGGCCGTCGGGGTCAGGCAAGACCACCCTGCTCAACATGTTCGGTGCGCTCGATGTGCCGTCCGGTGGTGAGGTGTGCATCGAGGGGCAATCGCTCGCGCAGCTGAGCGAGCGGGGCCTGGCCGCCCTTCGAGCGCGGTCGATTGGGTTCATCTTTCAGAGTTTCAACCTGATTCCCGTGCTTTCGGCCGCCGAGAACGTGGCGCTGGCGTTGCAACTGTCGGGTCGTCCGTTTCCGGACGCCAAGGAGCGTGTCGAGGCGATGCTCGCCGCGGTGGGGCTCGGTGGCCTTGGCGACCGCCGTCCGTCGCAGCTTTCGGGCGGGCAGCAGCAGCGCGTCGCGATCGCCCGCGCCCTGGTCAAGGAGCCCGCGCTCGTGATCGCCGACGAGCCGACGGCCAACCTCGACAGCAAGAACGGCGCGGCGGTCCTCGATCTGCTCCGCGACCTCAACGCGACCCGCGGCACGACGCTGCTCGTCAGCACGCACGACGCCACCGTCCTCGAGCGCGTACGACGCATCGTCCGCTTGCGCGATGGCCAGATCGTCGGCGATGAGGAGGTCGGGTGATCCTGCACCTCGCTGCGCGCAACCTGACGCGCCATCGTTGGCGGAGCGTGCTGTCGCTGCTGGCGATCGTGCTGGGCGTCGCCTCGCTGTTGATTGGCCAAGGCTTCCTCGGCGGGATGACGGAGAACCTGCTGCGGTCGCAGATTGACATGGTGTCGGGGCACGTCGTCGCACGTCCGGCCGGCTACCCGACCACGCAGGCCAACCACCCCGTCGACACGTTGCTCACGCTCTCCGAGGACGAGCGGGCGTGGCTGACGAGCGCCTCCGAGGCGTGGACGGGCCGGCTGCTGTTCTCGCCCACGGCGATCGTGCGCGGGGAGAGCCTGCGGGTGCGGGCGATCGGCGTCGGGCCCGAGGATGCTGCCGTGTTCCCGCGCAAGGACTGGAAGGTCGAGGGTTCCCTGGACGGGGTCGTCGTGAGCCGCGGGGTCGCGCGCTTGCTCAAGGTCGGCGTCGGCGACGCCCTCATCCTGCAGGGGCGCACCCACCCCGGCGCGATGAACGCTGTCTCGTTTCCGGTCGCCGGCGTGGTGTCCACGGGAAACGCCTGGTTCGACGGGTTCGGCGTCTTGGTGCCCCTCGCGGACGCGGACGCGCTGCTCGCGGCACAGGGTCAGGTCAGCCACGTGGCGCTGCGGCTCGGTCACCGCGAGGACGCCGACGCGGTGCGCGACGCCCTCGCCGACCGTTGGGCGACGGTCGCGGACGTGCGCTCTTGGGGCGACGAGACGGGTGACATGATGCGCCTGCAGGCGATTCGGCAAAAGGCGCTCGGCTTTCTGGTTGGGGCGATCCTGCTGATGGCAGCGAGCGGCATCGCGAACACGATCCTGATGGCCGCCTGGGAGCGCGTTCGCGAGATCGGCACGCTCGCGGCCTTGGGCATGACGAGAGCCCAAGTGCTCGCGTTGTTCTTGCTGGAGGGAGCGGTCCTTGGCGCCGTGGGGTCGGCCCTTGGGGCTGGGCTGGGGCTGGCCGTGGTCGGCTGGTACGGAACGCACGGCATCGATCTGACCGACGCGATGGAGAAGGGAGGTGCCAACTTGCCCGTCTCTGCGACCCTTTACCTCGCGATCTCGCCCTTCTGGACGCTCGCAGCCCCGATGGTCGGTGTGGCGATCGCCGTGCTCTCCAGCATCTACCCGGCACGCGTGGCGTCCTCGCTGCCGCCTGCCGACGCGGTGCGCTCGTGATCCCGGCGTTGGCGTGGCGGAACGTGCGCCGCAACGTTCGGCGCTCCCTGCTGACGGCCGCCACCGTGGTGATCGGCGTCGCGTTGGCGACCGTCGCCTTGGCCTGGATGGACGGTGTGTTCGCCTCCCTCTTTGACGCTGGCGCGCGTCAGATGGGCCATGTGCGCGTGGTCACCGAGGCGTTCGCCGCGCGCGAGGAGTTGGCCCCCCTGGATGCAGCGCTCCCCGACGCAGCGTCGCTCGCGGAGCGTGTGCAACGGCTGACCGGCGTGGAACGCGTCGCACCTCGGATCGGCCAGCCGGTCACGGTGACCGTCGGCGAGACGATCGGCGATACGTTTGCGCTCGCGGTCTCGGCCCCTGTCGCTTGGTTCGACGAGGTGCTCCGGCTGCCCGACGACCTCGTCGCGGGGGCAGGCTTCTCGGGGGCTGGAGAGGGCGAGCTCGTGGTGGGTGGCGTCGTCGCCGACCAAGCGGGCGCCGAGCTCGGCGACCGCGTCCTCATCTTGGGACAGACCCGCGATGGCGCGCTCGCGCCCGTGGAGGGCAAGCTCGTTGGCATCGTGCGAACCGGGACAGCGATCGTCGACCAAGCCGTGTTCGTCCCGCTCGCTGCAGGGCAGTGGATGGCCGATCTCGGCCCCGGCGCCTCCGAGTTGCTCGTCTACGGCGCGTCGCGCGACGACGCGCTCGGCTTGGCCGCGACGGTACGCGATGCGCTCAAGGGGGAGGGCTTCGTGGTCCAGGCTTGGTCGGAACGCGAGCCGCTGGCGAGCATGTCGGGTGTCATCGGTGCCGTTCGGGCGGTCGTCGCCGGTCTCGTCATCCTGCTGTGTGCGTTGGCGGTGTGGAACACGATGAGCATGTCGGTCCGCGAGCGCACCGCGGAGATTGGCGTGCTGCGTGCACTCGGCCTGCGGCGGCGCGACATCGTCGGGCTCTTCGTCTTGGAGGGCGTGGCGATCGCGCTGTTGGGGGGCGCCGTTGGCGTCGTCCTCGGTGGTGCCGCCGGGACGTACCTCGAAGTCGTGGGGGTCAGCATCGGCGAACAGGTGACCCAGAACACGCCGTTGCCGATTCAAACCACCCTCTACGCCGACATGAACGCGACCGTCGCGGCGACGGGGCTGCTCGTCGCCCTGCTCACCGCGCTGGTCGGGACGGCGTTGCCGGCCATCGCCGCGGCCGCTGTGCCGCCGGTCGAGGCGATGCGCGCTCGGCGGTAAACGTGACGTTTCGGTGACGCTGCGGTAGGCTTCGCGTCTTCGGAGGCCGAGATGCGCGCCATGGTCGGTGGGGTCTGGATTTGGGCGGTGGCCTGCGCCGGTCCGTCGACGGATGTGGTCGCGCGGAGCGGGATCACGGCGAACGTGTGCGCGGGGCCTGGTGCTGCGGCTGCGTTCGTGGCGACGACCGAGTCGGTGGACGGGCCCGACGCGCTCACCCGCGCGGGCGACGCGGTGCTGATGAACGACCGGGTGGCGTTCGTCCTCCAGGATCCGGCATCCCCAAGGACGTACTACCATTATGGCGGGATCCCGGTCGACGCCGTCCCGTTGCGAGACTGCGCCCAGGCGGGGCCGGAGCGGATGGGGGAGGTCGGGCTCGCCGTGGGCCGCCTTGAGCTGCTCGACTTCGTTCGGTCCGAGCTGCGACAGATCGAGGGCACGGCCATGCGCGTGGTCGACCCCGGTGGCCCCGGACGCGCCGCCGTGGTCGAGGTCGACGCCACCGACGGCCGGTTCTGGCTGGTCGAGGATGAGCTGATCCGATCGGCGTACAAGTCGGGGAATCCGAAGCCGCTCTCGCCCCTGTGGGGCTTGGACATCACGCTGCGCTACATCCTCGCACCCGACAGTGAGGTGCTCGATCTTGAGGTCGAGGTCCGCGCCGGGGAAGGTGGGCGTGGTGGCTACCTCGTCGGGGTGCTGAACTTCCCATCCGACCGGACCGAAGACTTGTACTGGGCGAACGAGGGCCTCACGTTTGGAGGCTTCAAGCTCGACGCGGGGCTTCCGTTCTACGGGCTGAGCGGCGAGAGCAGCTACGCGATCGCGCCGGGGTCCGGGCGGTTGGCCCGCGCCGAGGTGAGCGGAGCGGTCGCGCTGCTCAACCTCGACGAGGTCTTCTCGCCGCTCTCGGTGGATGACGGCGCGGCCCCCGTCGCGCGGTGGAAGATCAGCGCCGTGGCCGGCGACGTCGATGATGCAGCGCTCGCCCTGCTCTCGCAGATCCCCGAGGCGGTCCCGGGGCGTACGACCTCGTTCGGTTCCACCCGCGCGACGGTGTCCGACCCCGCCGGCGCCCCGGTGCCCGACGCCGTGGTGGAGGCGCAGCTCCAGCGCGCCGATGGGACATGGCGCGCGATCACGCGGTCGCGGACCGACGCATCCGGTGTCGCCGAGGTCTCGGTCTTTGGCTTCGGCGAGCTGGCGGCGGTGCGGCTGGTGGCCGCCGCCGATGGGCGCGCTCCGAGCGCTCCAGGTGCGGTGACCGGGCCGGAGACCCCCCTCGTCGTGGGGCCCCGCGGCGCGGCGCAGGTGGTGCTGACCGATGCGATGCAGGGCGAGGAGGTCCCGGCGCGGCTCGAGTGGATCGACGCGGACGGGGTGGTGCAGCGTCGCACCTACGCAGTGCCCGGGGATGCACCGGTCGCGATCCCGCCGGGGACGTGGCGGATCCGTGCGACGCGGGGGTACGAGTGGTCGATCGCCGAAGCGGTCGTGACCGTGCCCGAGGATGGCGTGGCGCAGGTCGAGGTTGCCCTAGAGCACGTCGTGGACACCACGGGCTGGCTCTCGATGGACAGCCACGTGCATCAAGAGCCTTCGGCCGACAGCCGAACGTCGGAGGCGGACCGGCTCCAGACGGTCGCCGCGACGGGGCTCGACGTCGTGATCGCCACCGACCACGAGGTCATTCGGTCGCGCCGGACGCTGGCGGCCGATGCGGCGCTCTCGTCCTTCCTCGCGGTGGTCAGCGGCCAAGAAGTGACGGCGACGACCCCGGAGCACATCAACGCGTGGCCGTTCCCCGACCCTGCGCCCGGCGATGTGCGCGGCAGCATCCCGCGCTGGTATGGGCTGGGCCTGGGTGAGACGTTCGCCGTGATTCGAGAGCGCGGCGCGGAGCTGGTTCAGCTCAACCACCCTCGGTTTTCCTGCAATTGGATGTGCCTGATCGGGTGGGACCGTGCGACGGGCGAGGCCCAACTCTCGGACCCAACGCTGCTCGGGCTCGCGCCGACGATGTCGTTGTGGAGCTGGGACTTCGACGTGTTTGAGGTGATGAACGGTCTGAAGTCGCCGTTGATCGACCCCGAGGTCCCTGACGCGAGCGGGCTGTTTGAGGATTGGCTCGCCTTTCACGACCACGGCCACCCCGTCACCGCGGTGGGGGTCACGGACGCCCACGACGCGGAGCTTCCCGGCTCCCCACGGACGTACTTTGCGGCGGCGGAGGAGGACATGACCGCGTTCGACGAGGCGGCGATGGTCGACGCGCTGCGCGGCCGCCGTGCGCTGGTCAGCGCTGGGGCGTTTGCGCGCGTCGCGATCGACGGCGCCGGCCCCGGCGAGGTGATCCGCGTGGAAGGGGCGGCTTCGCTGACGGTGCACGTGGAGGCGCTGCCCCAGATCGACGTCGACCATGTCACGGTGCTGGTGAACGGCATCCAGGTCGCCTCCGTGCCCACCGACGACCCGGACGGCGTCGTCAAGCTTGACCTCCTTCTGCCGTTGTCGTTTGCCGAGGACGCCCACGTCGTCGTCGTCGGCTGGGGCGCCAACCCGATGCCCGAGGGGTTCTACGACTACGACCCGACCGGGACGCCCCGTTTCTTCTCCAACGCGATCTTGGTCGATGCCGACGGGGTGGCGGGATGGCAGGCACCGGGCTGGCGCGGCGGGCCGGTGTTTGACGAGAGCCGCGTGTCGCCGTCGCCGTGAGCGTGGTTACGGTCCGGGCGTGAGGTGTCGATGCGCGCGCTCTGGTTCGCCTTGTGGATGGCCGGATGCGGCCCCCTGTCTTCGATCGTGGCCACCGCGCCCGCGAGCGCCGCCACGGTGCCGTCGGCCGATGAGCTGTTGGGGGCGATCGACACGAACATGACGTTTGAGACGCGGACGGCGACGATCACGATGACGGTGATCCAGGAGGGCCGCCAGCGGGTGTACGTGATGCGCTCGATGTCGCGCGGCCTCGATCAGGCCGCGACCGAGTACCTCGACCCTGCCCGGGACAAGGGCACGAAGATGCTCCGCATCGGGCAGGATGTGTGGACCTACCTGCCGAGCGTGGAGCGAACCCAGAAGATCAGCGGCCAGATGCTGCGTCAGGGGTTGATGGGCTCCGACCTGTCCTACGAGGACATGATGGGCAGCAGCAAGTGGCGCGACGACTACCATGCCGTCGTGACCGGCGCGGAGACCCTGGGCGGGATCCCGTGCTGGAAGGTCGAGATGACGGCCAAGAACAGCGCCGTCGCGTACCCCAAGCGAATCGCCTGGGTCGCCCAAGACTCGAAGATCCCGATTCGCCAAGAGCTCTATGCCTTGTCGGGGATGTTGCTCAAGCAATGGGACATGGGCGCGGTGCAGACCTACCCCGGTGGCCGCCAATTCCCGACCCGGATGGTGATCATCGACAAGCTCAAGAAGGACAGCATGACCATCTTGAGCATGTCCGACGTCAAGTTCGGCGTCTCGCTCGAATCCGAGGTCTTCTCGACCCGCTGGCTGGAGCGGCGCTAACCCTCACTTCCCGCCGAGTTCGCGCCAAAGGAAGACGAGGGACATCGCCCACATCTTGGCGCGGTCCGCGTTGGTCGCCGCACCACCGTGACCGCCTTCGGTGTTCTCCCAGTACAGGACGTCGTGGCCTTGATCGGAGAGCTTGGCGACCATCTTTCGGGCGTGTCCCGGATGGACGCGGTCGTCTCGCGTGGAGGTCGTGAAGAAGGTCCGCGGGTAAGGCAGGTCTGCGCGTGCGTTGTGGTAGGGCGAGAAGGTCTGGATGCTCGCCCATTCTTCGGCGATGTCGGGGTTGCCGTATTCCCCCATCCAAGACGCGCCGGCGAGCAGATGCGGGTAGCGCTTCATGTCGAGGAGCGGGA
>JBJONI010000405.1:0-12670 GCA_046051915.1 Pseudomonadota bacterium | reverse complement strand
TCGGCGTTCGGGACGCGCTCACGGGCAGACATGGACGACCTCCGGAAGGGCACGCGTAACGCCTCTGTCCGGCGGGCGCCGTCGTAGGGTGTCGTGTGGGGGCGTGTCGCATCGGGGACGGGGTAGGGGGAGTCGGGAGGCAGCGATGGTCGGGTGGTGGGTGGCGGGTTGGATCGCTTGGGCGGCCGCGGAGGACCTTCAGATCGTGCTCGTGGGCACCGATCAAGTGGCACGCGTTCCGGCAGGGGCTCAGGCCGATGTGGTCGCCGGCGCCGAGGCGCTCCTCGCGGGGCAACCGGCGGTCGCTGCAGAGGCGTATGGGCGCGCGGCCGCAGCGTTTGCGGACCCCGATCTCGACTACCAAGTCGCTGCCGCGCGCTACCTCGCGGGGGAGTTGATCTCGGCTGAACAGGCCTGTGCGGCCGCTCTGGCGCGTGACCGGGGACTCGCGGCTGCGCTGGCTTTGGAGGGCATGATCGCCATCGATCGTGGCCGAACGCAAGAGGGTCTGGCGTCGCTCGGTCGCGCCCGCGCGGGCACGCGCGACGCGAGGTTGCTCGCTCGCGTGGCGTTGATGGAAGGCCAGGGACGGTGGGACCTCGGCGATGGGCCCGCGGCGGCGATGGCCTGGGAGGAGGCAAGGCGTCGGGCCCTGGAGCTGCCCGACGCGCTGCTGGCCGCGGCCGCGGAGGCCCAGCTCGCGCGCGCCCGCGGCGAGGGGGCGGGCGATCAGCTCCTCGAGGTGTCGCGTGCTTTGGGACGCGGCGACCGCGCGGGCGCGCACCGGCTCGTCGCGGCGCTCGGACGTGGCACGGCGCGCGCGGACGTGACGGCTGCGCTCGCCGCTGCGCTCGTCGATCGGGCGGAGGGGCGCTTGGTCGCTAGCCTGTCCAGCGCGATGCGGGCCGCCACCACCGCGCGCGCGGTCGGCCTTGTTCGGGAGGAGGTCGCGGCGTGGCAGGAGGTGGCGATGGCGCATACCTTGTCGGGGCAGACGGCCGAGGCCGCGACAGCGCTGGCGACGGCAGCCGCTCGCTTGGAGGGATCGGGCTTGCGTGCCGAGGTCGCTGCGGTGGCCGTTCGGCAGGGTCACCTCGCGCTGCTGCTCGGGGAGCTCGATGTGGCCGATGCGGCGTTGGCGCGTGCGATGGCGGTCGGGGGGCGGCACGCGGACCCGACCGTCGGCCTGCGCATCGAGGAGTTGGTCGTCGCACTCGGAGCCGCACGGGGCGCGACGGATCTCGCACGTTGGCAGGGCCTAGTGGCCGGCTGGCAGCGCCTCGGCCTCGCTGCGGAGGCGGGACGTGTCGGCGCGGATGGCGTCCTCGCGCTCGCGGTGCTCGGGGTCGATGCCGCGCCGCTTCGCGCAGCGTCGGAGGCAGCGTTTCGCGCGGCGGGGGATCCGCTCGGGTCGGTGCACCTCGGCATCGCGTGGGGGCTCGGGTTGGCCAAGCGTGGGGCGACGGAGCCGGCACTCGCGGCGTTTGCTGACGCCGCGCGTGGGGCTGCCGCCGTCGGAGGGGATCTCGCCCGCGAGCTCAAGGAGGTGGCGGAGGGCAACGCGGCCGAGCTTTTGAAGACGTTTCAGCCGCCTTCCCGCGCCACAGAGGTCGCCGCAACGCTGGGCCTGACCCATGTGCTGGCGCCGCAGGCCGCATTTGTCGCGGCGCGCGCTGCTTGGCAGCGGGGTGAGGGCGCGTTCAAGGCCGGGGATTGGTCGACGGCGCGCGCCGCGTTCGCGGAGGCCGCGGCCGGGTTCGAGGCGGCTGCGGACTCGGACAACGCGTCGCAGGCCCATCGGGGGCTGGCGCTCGCCGCGATCCAAGAAGCGAGCGTGGTCGGCGACGCGGCCGCCGAGCAGCGCCTATGGCTGTTGGCGCTCGATGCTGCGCGTGTGGCGGCCGATCCGGAGGTGGTGGCACGGGCCGACGCGGGTCTGGCGATGGCGCAAGCCAAGGCCGGTGCCGCGGGGTCATGGGCGGCGCTTCTACGCACCGCGGCTGCGGCAGAGGCCGTCGGCCTACGCGATGTGGCGGGGCGAGCTTGGAAGGTGGCCGTTGGCGTCGCACCCGACGTCGGTTCGGCGGAGGACGCGGCGCGCTCCGCGTGGCGCTTGCGGCCGGACGGGATGGGTGTTGCCGCGGTGTACAACGCCGCCCTTCGCGCATGGGATGCCGGCGAAGCCCCCCGCTGCCTGGCCTTGCTCCAGCTCGTGCGGGGGCGAGCCGGGACCCTGGAAGGGGACGTCGAGGGTCTGTGGCGTGAGGCATCCGCGCGCTGAGCGCTCGCAGCAGGCCCTCCAAGGCGATACGTCGGGCGGCCATGGAGGCAGCGATGGCGGTGCGGGTTCGCAAGTTGGCGAAGGACCTCCAGCGCACGCCGGCGGCCGTGGTCGGGATGCTTCACGCGCTGGGACAATCCCGGTACAGGTCTGCCGACGACATGATCCCGGCTGCGCTTGAAGAGTCCGTTCGGCGCGCATTTTCGCGTGGGCTTCGCCCCGTGGAAGTCGTCCTCGTCGAGGCGCCGCCCGGCCGGCCGCAGGCTGCCGAACACGCACCGAAGCCACCTGAAGACGACCTGATGTCCAGGCTTGTCCCCGGCGTTTCGCGGCCCGGTGTCCGGGTTGCCCCCGTCCCTGCCGTGCCGGCTCCCCGTCCCGCGCCTGTCGGGGCACCGGCCCCGGAGCGGGGGACGCGTGGCATGGGTACGACGCCCGCGCCGTTGGTGCCTGTGGTCGTCTCCGGGGGCTTGGAAGGAGAACTCCGACGGATCGAGACCGAGCGGGCTGCGCTGGACAGCCACGCCCGTCGCCTGGCGTCGGAGGCCGCGCTGCTCGCTTCGGAGCGGCTCACGTTCGCTGAGGAGCAGGCGGCGTGGGCTGACCGCATTGCCTCGCTCGATGAAGAGCGGGCTTCACTCGCGTCGCTCGGCGAGGCCCTCGCGGCCGAACGCGCCGCGCTCGACGCGGAGCGGGCCGCGCTGACCGCGCTCGCAGACCGGGCGCGGGGACATGGAGGCATCGAACTCGCGACGCTGCTGGTAGAGCGTGGGCTTCGCGGCGTCGATGAGCAAGAGCGTGCGTTGGGGGCCCTCGCGGCGAGTCGAACCTTGCGCGATGTCCTACCGTCGCTCAGGGTCACCCGCGTCGAGGACGTCCGACGCGTCCTTGCCGAGCGCTTGGTGCTCGTCGACGCGTCGGCGCCTGAGGCCGGCGGCATCGGCGGGGTCGCCGTCGCTCCCGAGCGCGCCGAGATCCCGCCGCCAGCGTTGTTGGCGCAGCGGCTCTCCCAGCTCTCTGAGCGCCTGCTGCTCGCAGGCCTGAGGCGTGTGGTCCTCGTCGGCGGCCGTCCCACTTGGCACCGGTTGGTGCGCGACGGCCTCGACCCGCGCGTGGAGCTTCGCACGGTCGCGGCCGCCGCGCGTGATGGCGCCCAAGCGGCGAATGACGTCGAGCGGGGAGACTTGGTCGTGCTCGCCGGTGTGGACGTCTCCACGTCGGCACAGGCGATTTACAACGCCTCACGTGCGGAGGTCGTCCACGTGGCGGCGGACACGCTCAGCGAGCTTCTCGGTTCTTGGATCGCCAAGCTCTGACGCAGCGTCTTCGACGGTCCTGCTCGGATGACGGCGCCCGGTGGGGAGCGCACCGAACGGCGGTGGGTTGTCATTTTCGTTTCGGTGCCACCGGTGCCTTGACGAAACGATGACGCCTCTGCAACAGTTGCGCTCTGCCTGTGGAACAGGAGGCCTGATGGTGCGCCCAGTCTCGATGCCGTTGATGCTCACGTTGCTCGCGTTGGTCGCGTGCGCGGACGGAGTGCCCCCCGACAAGGACTCCGCGGAGACCGGAGAGTCCGGGGACACGACGGACACACCGTCGGACACGCCGACCGACACCCCTGTGGATACCCCGACGGACACGCCCACGGAGACGGGCGGCGATAGCCCCGTGGACACGCCGACCGACACGCCGGTGGACACGCCGACCGACACCCCCGCCGATACGGACACGGCCGTCGACTCGGCCGATTCGGCGGACACCGCGCTCGATAGTGGCGACACCACGGGGGGCGGCTCTGGCGGCGCGACCGACACCGACGGGGACGGGCTCTCGGACGCCGACGAAGCGGCGCTCGGGAGCGATCCGTTGTTGGCCGACACCGATGGGGACGGCCTCTCCGACGGGTACGAAGTGGATCTCGGCTCCTCGCCGCTGTCGACCGATACCGACGGCGACGGCTTGGCAGACGGCGACGAGGTCGCTGGCGGGACCTCGCCCAGCGTCGCCGACACCGACGAGGACGGCCTATCGGACGGCGCGGAGGTGTCGGGTGGCACCGACCCGCTGTTGGCCGATACGGACGGCGATGGCGTAGCAGACGCGGCAGAGATCGCCGCTGGTACCGACCCGCGTCTCGCCGACACGGACGGCGACGGCCTCGCCGATGGTGACGAGCTGGCGAGCGGCACCGATCCGTTGCTCGCCGACACGGACGGGGATGGTTTGGGGGACGCTGCAGAGGTCGCTGGTGGAACGGACCCCACCAACGCCGACACCGACGCGGACGGCCTTGGGGATGCGGAGGAGGCGTTGCTGGGCACCTCTCCCAACGACGCGGACACCGATGACGACGGCCTGACGGACGGCGAGGAAATCGCCGCCGGCACGGATCCCCTGCTCGCGGACTCCGATGGCGATGGGTTGACGGACGCCGCGGAGCTGCTGCTCGGCACCGATCCGCTGCTCGCCGACACCGATGGGGACGGTCTGTCCGACGCTCAGGAGAGCGAGACGTCGACCGATCCGTTGCTCGCAGACTCGGATGGCGACGGCTTGGTCGATGGTGCCGAAGCCGCCTTGGGAACCTCGCCGTTGGTCGCAGACTCGGACGGCGACGGGCTCTCGGATGGCGACGAGGTCGCAGCCGGCACCGACCCCCTGTCGGCCGACGTGGACGCCGACGGCTTGACCGACCCCGAAGAACTGACGGCGGGTACCGACCCGCGCGTCGCCGATACGGACGCCGACGGCCTCGCGGACGGTGCCGAACGCCTGCTCGGCACGAACCCGACGAACCCCGATACCGACGCCGATGGCCTGTCGGACGGGACGGGGGAGTCTGCGGCCGGCACGCTGGCGCTCGTGGCCGACACCGACGGGGACGGCCTGCTCGATGGCGCCGAGGTGGCTGCCGGCTTGAATCCCTTGGCTTCCGATTCCGACCTGGATGGCTTGTCCGACGCCGCCGAGTCGACGTTTGGGACCGACCCCCTGCTGGCCGACACGGACGGGGACGGTCTGGCGGATGGCGCCGAGGTGACCCAGGGCACCGATCCCTCGCTGGCGGACACCGACGGCGACGGCGTGGAGGACGGTGCGGAGGTCGCAGCGAACACCGACCCGTTGCTCGCCGACACCGACGGCGATGGACTCGATGACAGCGAGGGCACCGATTACGGGACGTCGGCGTTGTTGGCCGACACCGATGGCGACGGACGCTCCGACGGCGAGGAAGTCGCTGCGGGCACGGATCCGCTGCTCGCCGACACCGACGGTGACGGGCTGACCGACGGTGTGGAAGCCGATGTGGGGACGGACCCCCTGCTGGCCGATACGGACGGCGATGGCCTCTCTGACGGTGCTGAGTTGGGCTCCGCATCGAGCCCGCTGCTGGCGGACACCGACGGGGACGGCTTGAGCGATGCCGAGGAGCTCGCGTTGGGCACGGCGCCGGAGCTGGCGGACACGGACGGCGATGGCCTCGATGACGCGGCAGAGGTCGCTGCCGGGACGGACCCGCTGCTGGCCGATACGGACGGCGACGGCCTGTCGGACGGCGCTGAGATCGGACTCGGGACGGACCCGCTCCTCGTCGACACCGACGGCGATGGCCTGTCGGATGCCGCCGAGGTGGCGGCGGGGACCGACCCCAGCACGTCGGACACCGACGGAGACGGCATCCTCGACATCGACGAGGCGACGTACGGCACCTCGCCCGTCGACGCCGACACCGACGATGACGGCCGCAGCGACGGGGCAGAGATCGCGGCGGGGACGGACCCGCTGGTCGCAGACACCGACGCGGATGGGCTCTCGGATGGCGCCGAAGCGGTGCGTGGCACCGATCCTTTGGTCGCCGATACGGACGGCGATGGCTTGCTCGACGGGGCGGAAGTGGTCGCGGGCACGAGCCCGCTCCTCGCAGACACCGATGGCGACGGTGCCTCCGACGGTGCCGAGTCGCTTGCCGGTACGGACCCTCTGGACACCGACAGCGACGATGACGGCCTGCTCGATGGGGATGAGGCGCTTCGTGGAACCGACCCGCTCGACGCGGATTCCGACGACGACGGCGTTTCGGACGGCGCGGAGGTGCTCGCCGGGACCGACCCCCTGAACGCCGACTCCGATGGGGATGGGCGCAGCGACGGGGCCGAGGCGGCCTCTGGCACCAACCCGCTCGACGCCGACACCGACGATGACGGCTTGTCGGACGGTGCGGAGTTCCTGTACGGGTCGGATCCCTTCGACACCGACAGCGACGACGACAGCCTCAACGACGGCGATGATGTCGCCCTCGGCGGCAGCCCGACGTCTGCGGACACCGACGGCGACGGGCTCGGCGATCTTGCCGAATCGGTCATCGGCACGGGGCTGAACGACCCGGACAGCGATGACGATGGCGTCAACGATGCGCTCGAGGGCGACAACGGGACGGACCCGCTCGATGCGGACTCCGACGACGATGGGCTGTCGGACGGGCAGGAACTCGCGCTCGGCACGAATCCGTTGGCCGTCGACTCCGATGCGGATGGCGTCGCGGATGGGTCCGAGGTGGCGTCGGGGACGAACCCGCTCGACACGGACAGCGACGATGACGGGCTTTCGGACGGTGCCGAAGCGACCGCGGGGACGAACCCGCTCGACACGGACACCGACGACGACGGCGTGCTCGATGGGGCGGAGGTCAGCACCTACGGCTCGAACCCGCTCGACGCGGACACCGACGACGACGGCCTCACCGACGGTACGGAAGTGGCGACGACGCTGACGTCGCCCACGCTCGCCGACACCGACGGCGGCACCGTGAGCGACGGGCAGGAGGTCGTCAACGGCACGAACCCGAACTTCGCCTTGGACGACGTCCCCGCCGTCTGTGGTGATGGCAGTGTCGGCTACCTCGAGGATTGCGATGACGGCAACTTGATCGACAATGATCTGTGCCCGGCGTCGTGCGACTACATCCGTGAGGTCGAGGCGAACGACACGATCGCTACGGCGAACGGTCCGTACGTGCCGACGTTCTTGGCCAAGGGCACCGCCACGGCCAACACCGACAACGATTGGTTCGCGATCACGCTGAGCGGGCGTACCGAGCTGTCGGTGGAGACGGGTGACGGCCTGTGGAACGGGACGGGCGTCGCGAGCTGCACCAGCCGCGACACGCTGGTTCAGGTCGCGGACAGCGCAGGGACGATCCTGACGTCGAACGATGACGCCGGCGTCAACAGCTGCTCCTTCCTGACCACCACGCTCGACCGAGGCACCTACTACGTCAACGCCCGTTGGTATGGCTTCGCCGCTGCGTCCTCGGTCGGCGACTACACGCTCGTCGTCAAGGCGCTCGCGGTGTGTGGCGACGGGATTCGGGCGGGCGCAGAGGAGTGCGACGGCGGCGCGCTGTGCGATGACCAATGCCAGCGCGTCCCCACCTGCGGCGACGGGTTCATCGACGCGCCGGAGACGTGCGAGGACGGCAACGTCACCGATGGGGACGGCTGCTCCGCTTCGTGCTTGCTCGAGGGGACGTACGAGGTCGAGCCGAATGGCACGGCCCTGACGGCGACCGCGCTCCCGGCGCTCCCTCGCAAGGCGTTCGGTGGCATCACGGCGACCGACGAGGACTGGTACAGCTTCACGCTGTCGGCCCGATCCGATGTCAAGCTCGAGACCTACAGCACGCCAGGCGTGTGTGGCGGAGACAGCCAAGTCTACGTGTACGCGGCGGACGGGACGACGCAGCTCGCCTTCGACGACGACGACGGCGCGGGGACCTGCAGTCTCGTCCAGCAGTCGACCGACGCGGGCGTCCGCGGCATGGCGGCTGGAACCTACTACGTGCGCGTCAAGGGGTACTCGACCACGACGACGATCGCGTCGTACGTGCTCGACGTCAGCCTCACCGCGGTGTGTGGCGATGGCGTCGCGGCGGGGTCGGAGGAGTGCGACGGCGGCGCGACGTGTGATGCGAGCTGCCAACGTGTCCCCGTCTGCGGTGACGGGTTCATCGACACGCCGGAGCAGTGCGATGACGGGAACACGACAGCGGCCGACGGCTGCTCGGCCACCTGCACCATCGAGGGCGTCTCCGCGGAGGTCGAACCCAACGACACCACGGCGGCGGCGCTCACCAACGGGACGGTGTCGATCGACACCTTGTTCACCGGTGGCTGGACGATCGGCGACACCGACATCTTTGGCTTCACGACCGCGTCCAACGCTGTCGTGCTGCTCGAGACGTTCGCCGGGTCGGGGGGCACCTACACGTGCGACACGACGACGTCCTTCCTGCGGCTCCTCGACAGCGCCGGTACGTCCATCGTGACGGACACCACGAACGGTTTGTCGGCTTGCTCCATGCTCACGATGCCGGTCACCGCGGGCACTTGGTACGTGCAGTCGGAAGAGAACGGCAAGAACGCCGCGGTGGCGAATGCCCGAACGCTGGTGGACTTCGCCGCGTCGATGGGGTCGGAGGCGGAGCCGAACGACGCGACCGGAACGGCGCTCTCGCTCGGCACGTTCACCCTCGGTCAGACCAAGTCGGTGGCGGGCAGCCGCGCGCTCGGTGTGAACGGTGGGGTCGGCGCGGACTACTACGCGATCACGGTCCCCGCCGGCGCCGCCGTCCGCGCGGAGATCATCGAGGGCAACCGCGCGGTCGAGACGTGCGAATCCAACGGGATCGACTCGTTGTTGTACCTGTACAACGCTGCTGGGACCCTGGTGGGTAGCGACGACGACAACGGGCGCGGGTACTGCTCTCGCATCGACGGCCTCGGCCAGACGGGCTCGAGCTCGACGATCCAGAACACGTGGGCGCGCGCCCTCACCGCGGGCACCTACTACCTCCGGGTCGACACCTCGACGTTCGTCACCGCGACGAGCGCGGCCGGTGCCTTCGACTACCAATTGGTCGTGACCGTCCGCTGATCCGCTGTCAGCAGGGTCTCCCTGACGCCGCGTCCTCGTCGAGGGCGCGGCGTCTTCGTGTGGGCGCGCCGTCGCGGGGCGTCCTTCCGAGCGATGGAACGCGACGCGGACAGGAGGAGCGGGGTCCGCCGAGGGGAGGTTCGCTCCAGCGATGGCAGGCGAGGCCGAGGGCCAATGCGCGCAGCGAGGCGAAGCCGAGCTTGACGAAACCGATGCGCGATACAGGATTCGAACCTGTGACCTTTGGCTCCGGAGGCCAACGCTCTATCCAGCTGAGCTAACCGCGCGTGCTGTGGAACAGCCTGAGGCTTCTAGCGCCTTGGCGCGCCACGTCAAGGGAGATCGTGGCCGCCTGCCGGGCCGAGCAGCCACTCACGCATCGCGGGTAGGGCCTGTTGGCGCCACGTGTCCGCCGCGCGGTCGGCGTAGAACGCCTGAAGCAGACCATCGAGGATCAGCAGGCATTCCTCGACCAAGAACATGCGATCGACGACCGCCTCGTCGGGGTTGTCGCCGAGGACCTGCGGGATCTTCAGTTGGCCGAGGTCCAACGAGGGACCCTTGAGCGTCAGATGGAACTCGCGGTCGTCACGCTTGAACGCGACGCGAAGCTCGTGCAGCACCTTGCCACCCGCCAGGGCAGCGCGGCTCTCCAGCGAGGCCGCCGGGTTCTCTCCGGTCATCACCGAAGTCGGCCGGGGGTCGGTAGGGCGTCGGAACGCGAGCCGGTCCTCGACCCACGCCAGGACGGGGCCGACCGGAGCCGGAAGGTCAAACGCGGCCTCGTTGGCCTCGCTGCGCCACCACAGCCACAGGTAGAACTCGCTGCTGAGGTGGGGAGGGATCGGGGTGGCTTGGGCTGTCGTCATCCTTCACCTCCGACGGTTCCCGGTTCGCTCGCGAGGAGGGTCTCACGCTGCTGGACGTCTTGGCTGGCGTCGAGCGGAGACCACGGCACCAAGTCCAACCGGAAGGTCCGGGAAAACCGTTTCCGAACCCGGTCGATCACCTTGTCGGACGTTGCTCCGACGATCGCCGTGCCCGCGAGGACATTCCACGCGATCTCGGTGACGGCCACGCGAGGCAGGGCGCGGGCGAGCCACTCGGTCTCGAGGGCTTCCTTGATCTCCTTGCGTACACTGGCTGGCGCTCGGCCGACGCCGCGCTCCTCCGCCCAGGCGCGGCATCGCTTCTCGACGTGCGCGGCGAGCAGACGTGCCGGGAGGGACTTCACGTCGACGCGCAGCGCGAACGCAGCGTAGTTCTGGAACAACCATTGGTTGGTGTCGTCGAAGTCGGTGTCGAGCAGGTTCTGCACGCGCACCCAGCCTTCGAGCTCCTCCTTGCCCCCCGCGGTGGCGGGTTCGCGGAACGCATGCTCGTTGAGCTGCTCTTGAAAGAAGGATTGCCACCCTTCGGGCAAGGCACCGACGACGCGAAAGCGTCGCCCGGTGAGCGCGCCAGCGAGGACACCCATGGTCGCCTCCAACCGGCGTCGGGTATCGCGCGCCCGCGGCCGTCGCTCGCGTGACCTACGCGTCCGCGCGGAAATCCGCGAGGGCGTGCCGGAGGATGGTCACATCGCCGAGCGTTCTCGTCTCCAAAACAAGTTCGAACCGCGTGAAACTTCGAACCATGCCGCGCATGCGCTCACCGTCTAGCCACGTCAACGTGACGGCTGCGCCGCGGGTGCACGCGAGGAACAGCCTGCGATCCGAGAGGGCGTAGCGGTCCTGAGGGCGCGCAGGGGCTGCGTCGGTGACGGAGCCGCGGATGCGCTCACGCCGGAGTCGGCGCCCGCAAGGGACATCCGTCACGGCGCGGATCCGAAGCTTGTGCAGGGCGCTTGGCGGGCCATCGGGGGTTTGCAGGACCACGTCGTAGGCGCGGTTTTCGAGGACAACAGCCTCGGCATAGCCGGCGTTTCCGAGGTGGAAGGCGCGAGGGACGGCGTCGCCCGCCGCGACCTCGAAGACAGACTGACGTGCGCGCTCGGCGAGGTAGGCCGCGCAGGCACGCCGTTCGAGGAGATGCCCCAGGTTCGCCTCGCCGTGGAGCACTTGGCTCGCCAGCGCGCGGTCGAGCCCGTGGCGCCGCATCAGCGCCGCGACCTCGGCCTCCCATGCCGCACGCTCCAAGGCCGCCTGCGGTGCCATGCGTCCGCGCCGAACGGCGGCCGCGAGGTGCGGTGGCAGCAGCGAGGGCCCGGGTCGCGTAGGTGCGGCCGGGGTTGGGTCGTTGGCATCGTGCGCGCGGCGCCCCGGGGCCATGTCTCCTCCAAGGCGCGGGCGTAACCAACCGGTGCCTGCAGCCCATGGGCCGCCACGCACTGCGACACGCCGTCACTTTTGGCGACGTTCCGGGGGTGCAACAACACGTCCAGTGCGCTGGCAGCGCGGTTGCAAGGACCGTGGCCAGACGGCGCCCATCACGCCCATGGAACGCCATGGGGCGGGTGGTTACGGCGCGATGCAATGGGGGGAGCCCGATGTCGGACGCCATGATGGAGCTCAAGCGGCTGCCGCTCGCTTCCGCGCTCACGCGGACACAACTCGAGAATTTCGCGGACAACGTTCAGGTCCTCGCGCTTCGCGACACCCGACTGTGGAGTGCTGGGCAGGTCCCGAAGGGGTTGGGTCTGCTGCTGGACGGCGAGATCTCGGTTCGCGTCGGCGACGTGACGATCGGGGCTGTTCGGCCCGGTGAGGTGTTCGGAGAGTCCGCGGCCTTCTACGGGGAGCCGTCGAAGGTCGACGTCGTCGCTCCAGAGTTTGCGAAGGTGATCCTCATCCCTCGCGCCTTCCTGCAGGCTGAGCGCGACCGTGAGGTCGACCAGCACGACCTGTTCCTTCGTCGTCCGTGGCGGCTCGACATCTTCGACCCCGACTACGATGTTCGCGCGGGAGAGCGCCCCCGTCGCGGGCTGTACAGCTTGCTCCTTCACGAGTGCACGCTTCAGGTGCTGGCCCGCATCCGTCGAACCAATGCGCGCGCCGCCGAGGTCGGACGGGCGGCGCCGCGGCAATTGCGCGAGCCGAGCTGGTTCCAGTTGGTGCTCGGACGCCTGCGGTCGGAGCCGCCCTCCGACGTGCCGCGTCCGCTGTCCTTGCTGCGGGGCCTGCCCCGGATGGCGGACGCGCCGGAGCGGATGCTGCTACAGCTTGCCGACTGCTTCGAGCCCGTCAAGTTGCACGCCGGCACCGTCGTCGTCCGGCAGGGCGAGGCGGGAGATTCGGCGCTGTTGGTCGCAGACGGCGAGGTGGAGGTGCTGCGCGAGTCCGTATCGGGCGGCGCCGAGCTTCTCGCGACGGTGGGGCCCGGTGCCTTTGTCGGGATCAACGCGATGATCGACGCGACCCCGCGCAGCGCGACGCTCGTCGCTGTGACCGATGGCCTCGCATGGAAGCTCCCCGCGAGCGAGATGCGGGAGCGTCGGTGGTCGTCGGAGATGGG
>JBJONI010000404.1:0-2950 GCA_046051915.1 Pseudomonadota bacterium | reverse complement strand
GGAGGCGCAGCAGGGGCTCGATGCGTTAGCCCGCGCCTCTCGGAGGCCCCATGTCCGTCCATCTCGCGAAGGGAACCCGCGACTTCCTGCCCGAAGCGATGCGTACCCGCCACGCCGTCATGGACACGATCCGAGGCGTCTTCTCCCGCTATGGCTTCGAACCCTTGATGACGCCCGCCATCGAGCGCATCGACACCCTCGCCGGCAAGTACGGCGAGGAGGGCGAACGCCTGATGTTCAAGATCCTCGCTCGGGGCGACAAGGCCGCGACGGGCGTCGCCGACCTCGGGCTGCGGTACGACCTGACGGTGCCACTGGCGCGCGTGCTCGCGATGAATCCAGGCTTGCGCCTACCGTTCAAGCGGTGGCAGATGGCGCCGGTTTGGCGTGCCGAGAACCCCCAACGCGGACGCTTCCGTGAGTTCTGGCAATGCGATGCGGACATCGCCGGCGCCGCCGGCAGCCTCGCCGACGCCGAGTGTGTCGGCGTCGCGCACGACGCGCTCGAGGCACTGGGCTTCTCCGACTTCGTGGTCCGGATCAACGACCGCCGCATCCTGCGTGCGATGGCCCGGGCCGCCGGGGCCGACGGCCAGACGATCCGCGAGGCGCCGATCCTCGTGGCCGTCGATAAGCTCGACAAGATCGGCCGCCAGGGCGTCGCCGAGGAGCTCCTCCGCGCCGGTGTGACGCCCCAGGGGCTCGAGGCCCTGTGGGCGATCTTGGGCATCGCGCGCGGTCATGCGTCCACGCTCGACGCCCTCGCCGAGCGGCTTGACGACGAAGGGCGCGCAGGTGTGGACACCCTGCGCCGTGTCGTGGGCCACCTCGACGCGATGGGCCTCGATCGGAGCAAGTTCGTGGTCGACCCCACCCTCGCGCGCGGGTTGGACTACTACACCGGGCCCGTGTTTGAGGCCGAGATCCTCGAAGGTGGGGTGGGCAGCGTCGCCGGCGGCGGACGGTACGACGGCCTCGTCGGGATGTTCAGCGGCCGCGCGATCCCGTGCGTCGGCGTCAGCCTCGGCATGGAGCGCTTGATCACCGTGCTCGAAGCCCGCGGCACGTCCCTCGGCGAGGCGGCGGCCGCGGACGTGTTGGTGACCGTGTTCGACGCCGACGATCCGGGCCCCAGCCTGCGGCTCGCAGCGCAGCTTCGCGAGGCCGGGCTGCGTACCGAGGTGTGGCTCGGAGACGGCAAACTCGGCGCCCAGTTCAAGGGCGCCGCCGCACGCGGGATTCGTTGGGCCGCGGTGCTTGGTACCTCCGAGGTGCGCGACGCGACGGTCACCCTCAAGGATCTCACCACTGGCGCGCAGCAGACGGTCCCCGTCGGTGACGCCGTCGCTGCGATCCGCGGAGCCTGAGCGGGTCGGTGGTGCCACGGCGCCTGCCACGATCCGCTGCCGACGCCGTGGATCACGCTGGCGCGTCGGATCCGAATGCGCTAACGTCGCCCCGTTCCACGATCCGGAGGCCCCATGGCTCGCAGCCTGACCGTCAAGCATGAAGAGAACCTCCGCCCGAGCGGCCTGTTCCTGTTCTTCGTGCTCGCGTCCGCAGCGGTGCTCGTCGTCTCCAGCCTCGCCCAAGCGGCCGATGACGCCGCAGCCGGCAGCGAGCCCCACGCCGCCGTCGAAGCCACCCCGGTTTTGGCTGCCGACGGGCGTTGAGCCCTCGCGCCGCTGATCAGAACAAGATCGGCGCAACCGTCCCGTAGTACAGGGCGACGCCCTCTCGGCCGGGCCATAGCGAGGGCATCCAGTCGCTCCCCTCGCGTCCGTCGAGCCCCTCCAACAGGCTCGCACTGCCCGACGGATCTTGCGGGTGCAGGTCGACCGCTTCGTACGGATCGCGCCCGAGATCGAACCGCCAGACCGACGTACCGACCTGCACCACTTTGGTCTCGCCCGCGATCCGCGCACGCGCCGGCGCCATCCGGAAGTCCAGGACGGGATGGGGCCCCGCCGCGCCCGGATCCCGCAGGAAGGGCCCGAGATCGACGCCGTCGATCGGGCGATCCGCGGGCGGTGAGGCACCCACAGCGGCGGCGAGCGTGGGCAGCAGGTCCAGCGTCGAGACCCGCCGCGCCTCCAACGCACCCGCGGTGAGCTGCCCGGGCCAACGTGCGACCATGGGCACCCGCAAGCCCCCCTCGGTCAGCGCGAGTTTCCCGCCCACGAACGGCCCATTGCTGCAAATGTCGTTGCCGGGGAGGCAACCGTTGTCACTCGTCACCACGACGAGCGTGTGCGACGCCATCCCGGTCGCCTCCAACGCGGCCAGCACCTCGGCCACGGCCGCATCGAGCAGCGCAACGTTGGCGTCGTACAGCCGCTTCAACGGGTAGGCAGGGTCACCGCCGACGGCCTCGACCTGCGCCGGCGTCGCCAGCAGCGGAAGGTGGGGGGCCGAAAACGCCAAGGTCAGGAACACGTCGTCGGCAGCATGCGCGGTGAGCCAAGCCGCGGCGTGCGCACCGAGGCGGGTCGTGAGGTGGGTCCCGTCCGACTCGTCGACGACGACGCCATCGTCGGTCAACGACTCCCCGGCGGGCGAGAGCGGCCAAGCGGCGACCTCATCGTCCCGCAGATCGAAGCTGAGCAGCCCGGGCGTCGACGGCGGGAGCGCGAGACGCCGCCCGTCGAGGAAGCCGTAGAAGTGCTCGTAGCCCCGCTGGCTTGGGTGAAAGGGCGCATTGACCCCGAGGTGCCACTTGCCGACGTACGCTGTCGTCAGCCCAGCAGGGGCGAGCACCTCGCCGAGCGTCCGCTCGAGCGGGGGGAGGCCCCGACCTTGGGCCTCGGCGGCGTTGTCCGAGACGTTGTACGTCATGCCGGTGCGCGCCGGCTCTCGGCCCGTGAGAAGGCCGACGCGGGCCGGCCCACACACAGGTGCGGCGGCATAGGTCGTCGCGAAGGTGATCCCCTCGTCGGCGAGCCGTTCCACC
>JBJONI010000403.1:0-10998 GCA_046051915.1 Pseudomonadota bacterium | reverse complement strand
CTCGATGAGGTCTACACGAAGGACCGCTCGTTCAGCGCGCTCCGCGCGGCCGCCGGACTTCGCCCCGCCATCGCCGACGACAGCCACACGCGCGCGCTTCATCGGATGCTGCACATCGACGACGTGGGACGACTCGCCACATGGACAGCTTGGCTCGCCGCCCCCACGCGACCCGAAGCCAACAGCGACGATCCGATGCAGCGGATGCTCGCCGCCGCGCTCGGGCACACCGACGTCTCGGAGGCGGGCCTGACCGAGATCTGGGAGGGCCTTTGGTCCGAGGACGACGCCCGTGGTGAACTCGTCGACCTTCTGGCGACGCTCCACGACGACCTACGAAGCCCCACGGCGCCGGTCGCCGGCCTCCCGCTCGCCCGCCATGCCCGCTACACGCGCGCCGAAGTGTGCGCCGCGCTCGACATCCTCACGCCACAGCGGAAGGTTCAAAGCCTACAGTCGGGCGTCTATCGCTGCGAGCCGCATCGGGTGGACCTGCTGTTCGTCACCCTAGACAAGGACGAGGCCTCGTTCACACCGACCACGCTGTACAACGACTACCCCATCAGTCCGACCCGATTTCACTGGGAAAGCCAATCTCGAACCCGGGAAGACTCCCCGACCGGTCTCCGATACCGCAACCCTCCGCCCGGCTGGCGCATCCTGCTCTTCGTCCGTCAGCGCCGCAAGGACGCGCGTGGGGTCACCGAACCGTTCCTCCTCCTCGGCCCCGTCCGCTACGCCTCCCACCGCGGAGAGCGCCCGATGCAGATCCACTGGCAGCTCGACGACCCCGCACCGGTATCGTGGTTTACGAGGGTCAAACTCGCCGCAGGGTGAGCCTGACACACCTCGACGCGACATCCGCCGAGCCCATGGTACGGTCCAACTTTGGAGACTCCATGCCGCGCCTACACCTCGCCCTCTCGCTGGCCCTCTCGCTCCTCGCGTGCAGCGCGCCCGAGGCCGTCGACAGCGCCGGCGCGCCGTCCCAACCCGCCGTCCATCCCCGCCCGGTCGACGCGCCGCAAGGCTACGGCGACGCCGACCCAACGCCCGCGCCCTCGTTGATCTCCGACCCGCCACCCGCGCCGATCGACGACACCGCGATCCTCAGCACCGACCCCACCGCCCTCCCCACCGACTCGGCCCTCGACACGGCAGACTCGGCGACCTTCCCCTCGGCGCCACCCGCCGGCGGCACCCCCGCTCCGTCGGACTCCGGGGCGTGGACATGGGACACCGGTGGCGGCGACACGGCGTGGGGCGCCGCCTGGCAGGACAGCGACGGCGATGGCTTGTGGGACACCGAAGAAGCCCGCTGGGGCACCGACCCGAACAACCCCGACACCGACGGCGGCGGCCTCTCGGACGCCGAGGAGGTCTGGGCTTACGGCACCGACCCGCTCGATCCCGCTGACGACCTGTCGGTCACCCTCGACACCGACGGCGACGGCCTGACCGACCTCCAAGAGGTCGCTTGGTACGGCACCGACCCCTACGCCGCCGACACGGATGGCGGGGGCGACACCGATCTCGGTGAGCTCACCGCGGGCACCGACCCCAACGACCCGAGCGATGACTTCTCCGATCCCTACGGCGACGCCGACGGCGACACGCTGTTCAACCTCTCGGAGGGCTGGTACGGCACCGACCCGAACAACGCCGACACCGACGGCGGCGGCGTCAACGACGGCGCGGAGCTGTACCGCTGGCTCACCAACCCCTTGGACGCGAACGATGACGCCTCGACGCAGACGGACTCCGACGGCGATGGGCTGAGCGACCGCGAGGAGACGCTGCTCGGCCTCGACCCGAACAACCCCGACACCGACGGCGGGGGCTGGTCCGACGGGGACGAGATCGCCGCCTACACCAACCCGCTCGACGCCAACGACGACGGCTTGCGTCCCACCAGCGACCGCGACGGCGACGGCCTCACGAACGGCTTCGAGTCCTTCTACGGCACCGATCCGCGCAACCCCGACTCCGACGGTGGCGGCGTCAACGACGGCGACGAGGTTGCGGCCGGCACGTCGCCGACCGACCCCGCCGACGACGGCACGAACCCGTGGGCCGACACCGACGGCGACACGCTCCCCGACGCCTACGAGCTCGGCCTCGGCACCGACCCCCTGCTCGCCGACACCGACGGCGGCGGCACCACCGACGCCGACGAGGTGTGGAGCGGGCTCGATCCCCTCGATCCCTCCGACGACGCCACCGATCCGTGGGCCGACGACGACGGCGACGGCCTGATGAACGTCTCGGAGTCGTGGTACGGCACCGACCCGAACAACGCCGACACCGACGGAGGCGGCGCATCCGACCTCACCGAGGTCTTCGACGGCCGCAACCCGACCGACCCCGCCGACGACGCGATGGACCCGAACGGTGACGACGACGCCGACGGCTTGCCCAACGGGCACGAGTCGTTCTACGGCACCGACCCGAACAACGCCGACTCCGACGGCGGCGGCGTCGCCGACGGTGACGAAGCGAGCACCGGCACCTCGCCCACCGACCCTGCCGACGACGGCGAGGCCCCCTACGCCGACAACGACGGTGACGGCTTGGACAACAGCTTCGAGCGCTGGCTCGGCACCGACCCCAACAACGCTGACACCGACGGTGGCGGCCTGCGCGACTACCTAGAGTACGCGCTGGGGCGCAACCCGCTCGATCCCACCGACGGCTGACCGGCACGACAACCGGCACGACAACCGGCACGACAACCGGCACGACGCCCGGCACGGGCTATGCCTCCACGCGAGCGCCACCGCTCGGAGGCCTGATGTTTCTTCCGTTCTCGCTTCTCCTCACTGCGCATGCGGCGCCCTACGCCCATCCCGCGGGGTGGACCGCGGACGTTCCCGAAGGTTGGCAACCCACCGCGACGGACGGCGAACGCGTGGTGTTCGTCCACGCCGACGGGCTGCGGTCGGTGATCACCAACGTCACGTTCGCCGACTGGTCCACCACCCGTGCCGAGCTCGGCAAGCCGATCGACCTCGGCGGTGGTGTCCAGCTTGTGCCGACGGCCCCACCCACGGAGCGCGATGGTGCCGTTCGCACCACCTACACCGTGCCCGCCTCCCCGCAGCCACTGCTCGGCGTGTCGGAAGCGCGACCCCTCGATGGCGGGCGCGTGTTGGTCCTCCTCGCGTTCTCCCCAGCGTCCGCAGCCGACGGTCTCGGCGACGTCGTCCATGCGCTCTCCAACTCCGTGCGAGCCCCCTTGCCGGCCGCCGACGCCGCCAACGGTTGGTCACGCTTCCTGCGCGACACCCACTGGGTGCAGCTGTACACGGCGTCCGGCTACAGCGAACGGCACGACCTGTGGCTCTGCGCCAACGGCGCGTACCGACGCCACGACGACCTCGGCGGCTTCTCGCTCGATGGCATCAGCGGCGGCACGAGCACCGACACGCGCGGGACCTGGCAGGCCGCCGGGACCGTGACGGGTCCTGGCGAGCTCAACCTGCTCGCCCAGGATGGCACGCGCACGGTCGCCAACGTGGTGCGCGACGGCGACGCGGTGAAGGTCGAGGGAACGCGCTGGCTACGTGCGGGGGCGGCCGACTGCCCCTAGCGCCGATCAGGTCCCGCAGAAGGTCTGGTAGCCCTCGGTGAACCCATCGGGCGCGGGGTCGGCCCCATCGGTGCGCAGCAGGTCCGCGCCGAACGGATGCTGCAGCGCTGCGACGAGGCGCTCCACCGGTCCGAAGTCGCCCGCCGAGGCCGATGCGAGCGCCCCCTCGACCCGGTGGTTGCGCGCGATGACCGCCGGATTGACGGCGTCGAGGATCGCCGCGGCGTCCGCAACCGCCCGCGTCGCGGTCACCACCGGCCGCCACGCGGCGTACCAAGCGTCGACGTCGGGTCCCGCCAGCCCGGCGCGCGTCCACACGCTGCGATCCTCGCGCAGCGCCGCGCCCAGCCCCCGGAACGCCAACGTGTGGTCGGGACGATGCGCATTCAGCAACGCCAAGAACCCGTCGATGCACCCGACGTCGGACACGGTGACGCCGAGCTTTCGCGCCCACGCCTCGCGCATCCGCGCACCGAACACGTCGTCCCAGCCGCCGACGATCTCCCGCGCGGCCGCGACCGCCACGTCGTCGTCATCGTCGATCACCGGCAGAAGCGCGCTCGCTAGGCGAGCGAGGTTCCACTGCGTGATCGACGGCTGGTTGCCGTACGCATAGCGGCCTTGCGTGTCGATCGACGAGAACACGGTGGCAGGATCGTGACGCTCCACAAAGGCGCAAGGACCAAAATCGATGCTCTCCCCCGAAAGCGTCACGTTGTCGGTGTTGAGCACGCCGTGGACGAAGCCGACCGCCATCCACTGCGCGACCAAGGCCGCTTGCGCGTCGCGTACCGCGGTGAGCAGCGCCAGCGCCGGCGAGGCCCCTCGCGCCTCGGGATGGTGCCTCGCAAGCGCATAGCCGACGAGCCTGTGCAGCTGGACGAGGTCGCCCCGCAGCGCGTAGTACTCGAGGGTCCCGACGCGCAAATGGCTCGACGCGACGCGGGTCAGCACCGCGCCCTGCAGCCGTCGCTCACGCAGCACCGGATCGCCCGTCGCCACCACGGCGAGCGCGCGCGACGCGGGGACGCCGAGCGCCGTCAGCGCCTCCCCGATGATCCACTCCCGCAGCATCGGCCCCAGCGCCGCTTTGCCGTCGCCGCCGCGCGAGAAAGGGGTTCGACCCGAACCCTTCAGCGCGACGTCCCAGCGACGCCCGGAGGCGTCGACCCACTCCCCGAGCAAGGCCGCCCTGCCGTCACCGAGCTGCGGCGACAACCCGCCGAACTGATGGCCCGCGTACGCCTGCGCGATCGGGGACGCACCCGGAGGCAGGCCGGCGCCTGACAACCAGTCCGAGGCGTTCGCGCGCACGACGTCGGCGTCCAGCCCGAGCGCGTCGGCCAGCGGCCCGTTGAACGCCACCAAGCGTGGCGCCGAGGGCGCAGCCAGCGTGACCGACACATAGGTGCCCGGCAGCTCACGCGCCCAGGTGGTTTCGAGCTGCATCGTCTCCCTCCGCCAGCGGCTCGCCGTATCCGGCGCAGCGCACGTTGGCGCCCCTCTCCCCCGCGCGCGGGCGCGAACGATGCATGGCGAGACAGAGTGCCGCACCAACCCAAACTGTCACGAACCGTCTCTCGTCCGCGCGGCGCCTACCTCCGCGATGCGTCACCATGGGCCGAATGCGAGGGTTCCATGACCTACGGCCTGCTGGTTCTGCTCACGCTCGGCTGCCACACCGGCGGAAGCGGCAAGGATGGCACCGACACCACCACCGATCCGCCGTCCGAGACGGACACCACGCCAGGGACCGACACGCCCACCGACACGCCCACCGACACGCCCGCCGCGTCCTACCACCCCAACGGCTACATGGACCCCGCCGTGCACGGACTCGAAGCCAAGCTGCAAGACCAAGCCTGCACCGCATGTCACGGCGACGACCTGACCGGCGGCGAGTTGGCGCCGTCCTGTGACACCTGCCACGCCGACGGCTGGCGGACGAACTGCACGTTCTGCCACGGCGAAGAGGCCGACGGGACCGGCGCGCCGCCGTTGCACATCCGCGGCACCGACGAGGGCGGCGCCGCGTCGTTCATCGCCCACCGGGCCCACACCACCGATACGACGCTGCACGCGGCCTTCGACTGCACGACCTGTCACGTCAAGCCCACCGACGTCCTGTCGGTCGGCCACCTGTTCCTCGGCGACACCACCCCGGGGATCGCCGAGACCGACTTTTCTGGCGGACTGTCGACGGCCGCGCGTTGGAACGCGACCAGCGGGTCGTGCGCGTCGCTGTATTGCCACGGCAACGGACGGGCCGACAACGGAGGCATCAACCACGACGACGCGATCAGCGGCTGCACGCAGTGCCACGCTGGCCCCGGTCAGATCGCGCGCGCCTTCACGATGTCGGGCGAGCACTCCACACACATGCTTCAAGGCATCAAGTGCTCGGAGTGTCACGAGGCGACGGTGGACGCGACGAACACCGTCATCGACATCACCAAGCACGTGAACGGCACCAAGGACATCCAACTCCGCGCAGGCATGACCTACGCCAGCGGCCGCTGCACCGGCAGCTGCCACGGCGAGAACCACAGCGGGCGCACTTGGTGAGATCGACCGCTTCGTGACGCTTCGTCGCATCCACCCGGCCGCTGCCCCCGTACGATCCCATCATCGTCGGAGGGACCATGTGGCGTTGGGCGGTGCTGTGCGCGGCGATCGGGTGTGGCGTCCCCTCGACGAACACCGCGGATGGCGGAGACAGCGCGCTGGGGCCATCCGGGCCCGCATCGGGCGGCCTCGTCGGCCCCCCGGGCGACAACGACACTCAAGGGCCATCCACCGACACGCCAGCGTCCCCCCATCCGTCCGGCTTCGCAGCGCCCGACCTGCACGGCCTACAGGCCAAAACCCAAGGCGAATCCTGCGTGCGCTGCCACGGCGAGACGCTCGAAGGGACACCGGACGCGCCAGGCTGCGACACCTGCCATGACGCGGGATGGCGGTCGGACTGCACGTTCTGCCATGGTGACCGCGAGACGGGGAACAGCGCGCCGCCGCGACACCTCACCGGAGTCGACGAGGGCCTCGCCGCGAGGTTCATTCCGCACCGTGCCCACACCGAACCGTCCGCGGTGCACGGGGGCATGGGCTGTACGGCCTGCCACAAGGTCCCGACAGACGTATGGACCCCCGGCCATGTGTTCGTCGGGGACACGACGCCGGGCGTGGCGGAGACCTGGTTCCGCGACGGCTTGGCGCCGACTGCGTTCTGGGAAGGACCCGGCGGAAGTTGCGGCAGTGTCTACTGCCACGGCAGCGGTCGTGGCCCGCTCGTCGGCGTCGATCATGACATCACGCTCGACGGTTGCGGAGGGTGCCACGTTGCGCCAGGCGACCTCGGGCGGGTGTCTCTGCTTTCCGGCGCGCACAACAAGCACATGCAGGCGAACGTGCCTTGCGCCGGCTGCCACGTCGACATCGTGGGCCCCGACGACGCGATCCTCATGCCCGGCCGCCACGTCGACGGCCAGGTCGATGTCCGACTCCAAGACGGCATGAGCAACAGCACCGGGACGTGCGAAGGCACGTGCCACGGCGAAGTGCACGCCGGGCGGCGGTGGTGACCTCGGCTAAGGAACCGGCGCCGCAAGCGTCGCCCGCCCCTCGCGCGCGCTGAGCAGCCAGGCGCGGAGCTGCGCCACCCGCGCTGGGTGGTCGATGACGTCGGAGTGCCCGACGCGGTCCCACGACGTCCCATTCCACAGGGTCTCGGCCTGCGTGAGCACCCGCGTCGCACCGTCGACGTTCGCCGAAACCGGGAACCCCACCGGTGCGCCCAACGACGGGATCGGATCGAGGATCTCTCCGGCGATCTGCGGTCCGACCGCGCGAGCGAGGGCGCGGTTGCAGACGTTCGGGATGATGTCGTCCCCAAGGACCATGTCCTGCCAGATGTCGCGCCCTTCCACCGCACGGGCCGCGTGAACGGCGGGTTCGCTGCCGTCGATCGCGGCCTGCAGCAGCGCGAAGAAGCGGTCGATGTCGACCGGCGCGACGTCGTCCGGCGCGAGAAGCGCCACCAACGGCGCAAACGTCGGGCTCTTTTGGACGATCGCCCCAACGCGCCCCCCGGGCACGCTGAGCACCCCGGACCGGAGGGCCGGAGCGTCCGCGAGGAGGTGAACCGCCATGATCGCACCAAGGCTGTGGCCCGTCGCGTGCAACTGACTTCCAACGACGTCGTTCGCACCGTCCCCATCGAGGTCCGCCCCCCTCGCCAACGCGTCGACGAGCTGAACCTTGTCCCACGCCGCCCGCCGCCAAGCGTCGCGGAGCACCGACACGTCGAACGAGAACGAGGTCTCGTCGATACCGAAGAACTGAAAGACCCAGAACAGATCCGCGTCGGTCGTCGCGGTGGGATGGTCGTTGTGCCGTGGCGCGTCGACGGCGACGACCACGAACGGCAAGCCCGCAACGGCCTCGGCGATCCCGCCGGCTTCCCAGCGCCCACCCCCGAGCCCATGGCTGTGCACCACCGTCGGCCAAGGGCCAGGACCCGCCACCGCCGGGTCGGGCAGCCAAGCGGTGATCGGCAACGTGTAGCGCCGCTGCACGGCCGCGGGCTCCCCCGGGGAGAGGACGTCGTCGTCCCCGAGCAGATCGACGACCTCGATCTCGGCTTCACATCGGCGAGCCCCCCGATCGGGCGTGCAGCTTCCGTCGGAGCGCACCGTCGCGGGCAGCGACGCGAGAAGGGCCGAGGCGTCAGCCTCCACGGCAAAGGCGGATTGCGTCGTAAACACCGTCCCGTGGGCGAGGTCGTCCGGCGCCAGACCCGAAGCCTGCACCGCGCGCAGCCAAGCCGCCGCGACGTCAGGACGCGTCGAGGAGACGCCCCACAACAACGGCCACAGCGCCTCGGACGGCCAGACGCCCCCGCCGGACGCATCCCGCACGTCCCGATCGATCAGGACCGCGTAGTCCGACGCGGGCGCAAGCGGCGTCAGCGGGGAGAGGAACACGGTGGCGCCGTCCGGCCCCATCTCCGCCTCCCAAGCCACCTCGCCGCCGTGATCGAGGTCGAGCCAACGAACGGCACCGTCGAGCGACGCGGGATCGATCGGCGCGGTGAACCGCAGCGTCACGGGCGCGAGGAGCCCGCCGCCATCGAGCGACTCGAGCGGACCCAACACGGTGAAGCCGACCGCCTCGAGCGCCTCGAACTCGGCCCGCGCGCCATCCGTCAGACGCACCCGGCGGCCCGTCGCGCTGGCGGGATCCTCCACCGTCTGCCACACGTCGGGGAACGTGGCGAGCGAGGCGTCGGGTGCGTAGTCCGCACGCGTCGAACCCGCGGGGACGTCGAGCAACGGGAGCGTCAAGCCCGGCTCCAACGACGGAGCACAGGCGGTCGCCCACATCACGAACGGGAGAGGAGGCATCATGCGTCATGGTACCGCAAAGCCTGGCCCCGCGTCATCCCGCCTCGTGGCGTGCGACGCGCGCAGGATTACGCCACCGCCATCGGAGGTTTGATGAAGCGACGGTCCATCCTCTGGGTCCCCCTTGTCCTGACCACTGCCTGTGGGGCGCCCGAGGAGGTGCCGACGGACACCGCCGATACGGGCACCGAGACCGCCGCCACCGACACCGGCGTCCCCACCGAGACGGACACGACCGTGGACGAAGACACCGGCGTCGCCGCGTACGTCGACGGCATGACCGCCACGACGACCAACGGCACCTACGTCGTGGCGCTCACCCTCGCCGGCGGCGCCACCACCGGCGAGCACGACGCCACCCTCGTGATCTCCAAGCTCGGCGCCGCTGCCGCCGCGCAGTCCGTCACCCTCTCGGCATGGATGCCCGCCCATGGCCATGGCACCGACCCCGTCGACGTGACGGAGTCCGCCACGCCAGGCACCTACGATGCACCGGGCGTCAACTTCAAGATGCCAGGCCGCTGGGACATCACCGTGGTCGTCGACGGCGCCGAAAGCGGCGGGGACGCCATCTTCCGGCTCGACGTCCAAGCGCCATGACCGTCCCCGCGCTTCCTCTCACGTTCGTCCAACAACTTCCTGACCGCTGCATGCGAACGGAGGAACACGAGGCGTTCGCGACCGGCCTGCTCGGTCCATGCACCGCATCGATCCGCGGTCAGATGACCACAGGTCCAGACCTCGACACGCAATTTCAACTTCTCGAAGTCGCGACCGCGGCTTGGACCCGCCTCGAGCCGCCCACACCCACCGTTTCGTGGTCGACGGGCGTCGAGCGCGTGGCGGGCGGCGACACGTGGTTCGCCGGTTCCACCCATTGCGAGCTCACCTTGACGGGGTTTGCCGATCACGACGCCGCGTGGGCCACCTACGAAGCGTTCCGGGTCGCGCTGCGCCCCAAGGGCTACCTGCCGCTGTTCTACGGCAGCAGCCGCCTCCTTCAAGCGCTCCGCGAAGCCGACGACACCGTCGGCCTGCAGCGGTGGCAGGGCGCGCGCGCGGCAGCGATCCTCGACGCAGGGCCGGACCGACGCGACGCGGCGGCGCTGGACTGCACGCAGATGGGCCTCGACCTGATCGTCGACATCGCCCAGCGTCACCCCACGCCCGAGGCGATCCGGATCCTCGACCTGCGGCACAACCGACTCGAGGCATTGCCGGAGGCGTTGGGTCGCTTCTGCGGCGTCACGCAGCTCTGGTTGCACCACAATGCACTCAGCGACGGGCCGTGCCCGGACCGGCTCCGTGCGATGTTCCCCGAACTCGAGATCGTGGAGCTGCAAGGCTGCCCGCTGCGGCCCGGGGTCGCGGACGCGTTGCGCGCCGCGGGGCTGCGCGTCACGACCTGACACGCGCGCGCGCCATGCGGACCACCGCGTGGCATGTCCCGCGCGTTGGAGGCGGCATGACCCCGGTTGCACGCGAATGGACCACCCACGCCATCGGGGGCGCCGCCGTCCTCGGCACCTACGCGTGGGGCGCAGGGCAGCCCAACATCGACGCGTTGTGGGGACGCCTGCCCGTCGAAGCGATCGGTCCGTACACCGCATGCATGCCGTTCGCAGCGATCGGCTACCTCGTCACCATGGCTTGGTCGCTTCGCCGAACGCGACGCGGTGAGGCTCCATGGTCGCCCACGTTCGCGATGATCCTCGCCGCCAGCGCCGCATGGCTGCCCCTGTGTTTCGTCGACCTCGCCAACCCATCCCGCGCGGGGTGGTGGTTGATCCAGGCCGATCTGGCGACCACCGCCGTTGGCGCCCTCATCTTGCTGCGTGCGCTGTGGTCGACGCCGCGCCAAGGCGGCCTTCACGCGGCCGCGCGCGTCGGTTGGATCGCGTTCTGCGTGCAGACGGTGGCGCTCGACGCGGTGGTCTGGCCTCAGTTCTTCGGTGTGACCTGAGCACGTCGCGACCTCCCGCGGTACCCTCGCCGTGCGCTGGACAG
>JBJONI010000402.1:0-2950 GCA_046051915.1 Pseudomonadota bacterium | reverse complement strand
GAGCCGCTTCGCTTGAACGTCCAGGGCACACGCGGCGTCAGCGGGCTGCGCATGCCGTACCCGATTCAGACGGGGACCCACTCGATCGCCGAGACGCGATCCGATACGTTCGATTGGATCTTCTACGTGATGTACTCGGCCGTCGATTACCTCGCGAAGGGCGGCACGGTGCTCGAAGACCGGCCCTGCTACGCCACGGTTGATTGCCCCGACTTCCCCGCGATCGAGGTGGCGCCATGATCCTCACGCTTTGGCTGTCCCTTCACGCCTACGCCGCCGGCACCTCAGAGCCCGTGGTCGAGGTGCCACCTGCGGTCGAGACCGCGGCCGAACCCGGGGTCGTGCTGAACCCCGCGGAGATTCCTCTGGTGGTTTCGACCCCTGCGATCGGCGAGGCGCAGGACGGCGTTGCGCCGTCGGCGGAGGCTTCAGCCCTCGCCAAGCAGCGTCTGGCGCTGCTCGGCGCGCTGCGGGGCTCCCCAGCACAGCATCGGTATGCCATGGGGAAGAACCTCACGCTGGAGAGCACCGGACAGGTGCGTGCGTTGGGCTACGTCCCGCCGCCCGACGTCGTGCTCAACCCTGACGGCCTGCGGTTGGGGCAGGGGCCCACCCTCGATGTCCGAATCCGCACGGGTTTCGCGTTGGAGCTCGACCGCCTTCGGCTTTCGACCCAATGGGACCTGATCGCCGCACCTGTCGTCGGTGACCCTTGGGACATTCCCGGAGAAGAGGACCGGCGGCATCGCGAGGCGACGCTGGCCACGGGCGGTCCGATCGGCGCGGCGCCGAGAGAGGCTTCGTTGTCGTTCGCCGTCCCGCAGGGGTTTGCGTTCTCGGGGGGGTTGCAGACGTCGCACTGGGGCTTGGGCCTGTTGGCGAACGATGGCGCGCACGACACCCTCTTTGGCCGTACCGATCGTGGGGACCGAATGCTCCGCGTTCGGGGTACGTTCCTGCCTTGGACGAAGGCCGGCAAGGCGATGCCGTTGTTCGTCACCCTGGCTGCCGATCAGGTGGTCGAGGACGACCTCGCGCGGTGGGGGGAGCAACGGGCGTGGCAGGTGATCGGTTCGGTGCTTTGGGCGGATCCAGCGCAAAAGCTCGGCGCCTACATCGTGTACCGCGACCAGACGGAGCCAGGTGTCGCGCCGCGGCCGACGCGGGCGGCCGTTGCCGACGTCTACGGGGACTGGAAGCTCGAAGCAGCGTCGGGCTGGTCGGGACGTGTCGCGATCGAAGCGGTGGGGCTGTTTGGGACGACCCAGTTGGTCCTCCCCGCCTACCAACGCCAGACGCGGGTGCTGTCCGGCGGCGGCGCACTCGAGACGGAGCTGCACGACCCCACGGATGTCCTCCAGGTGCACCTACGGGCGGGTGCGACGTCGGCGACGGGGGACCCGGACCAGGGGCGTCTGTCGGACTTTGCGATGGATAGCAATTACAACGTCGGTTTGGTGTTGTTCGATGAAGTGTCGGGCGCGCTAGAAGCGGCGACGTGGGCGGCGCTGATCGATCAGGGCAACCTCGGACAGCCGCCCTTCGGCGCGGAGCTCCAAGTGAGCGAGGGCGCTGTACGTCGGGCGGCGTACGTCCAGCCGGCCTTGGTCGTGCGTCCGGCACCGCCGCTCGACCTCCGATTGGGGATGGTCGCCGCCTGGTCGACGGGCCCGGTGGCTTGGCCGTTCACCACGTCACGTGCCGGTGGAGAGCCTCGGAACCAGCTCGACCAGCCAACCGACGGCCGGCACTACCTCGGGTCTGAGATCGACTGGGCGGTCGGTCTCGGCCGCATGGGCGGTACCGATGCTTGGAAGGTGCATCCCCGCATGACCATCGAGGGTGGCCACGCGTTCGTGGGCCCTGCGTGGGGTGGCGGGGTGTTCCACGAGGTGCTGCTTTCGGGGCGCCTCGACTGGTAGGGCTCGCGCGCTGCACGGGGCGCCGCGGCTGGCCAGCGAGGGGCGGACGGGCGCCGAGCGTTCGCGCGGCGCCGTAGGGGGCGTGCCTCAGCCGACCAAGCCGCTGTTGCCGCCGCCGCTGCCGCCCGACTTGGGGCGTTCGAGCTGCTCGGCCTCGGTCTTGCAGTCGATGCACTGCGTGGCGACGGGGCGGGCCATCAAGCGCTGGAAGGAGATCGCGTTTCCGCAGTTCTCGCAGACGCCATACTCCCCGACCTTCATCCGCTCGAACGCGCGCGTGATCTTGCGGAGGAGGCGACGCTCGCGGTCGGCCAGGCGCAGGCTGAAGTCGCGATCGGTCTCGTTGACGGCGAGGTCGAGATGATCGGCGTCTTGGTCGCGCACTTCGACGAGGTTGTGCACGCTCTCGCGTGACTCGGAGAGGATCTCGTCGAGGTTGGTTTGCAGCACCTTGAGCAGCTGCGCGTGCTCGTCGGCCGAGAGGTACTCGTCCGGGGGGAACGTCATTGGCGGGGTGGGCTCCATGGCCGCCTCCTCTGGGCTCGGCGTGGGTTCGTTCCACGCGTGGGCAGTGGGCGTAGCACATGCGACGACGGCGAGCCACCCGTTGCAGCTTGTGACACCTGGAAGTACGCGGCGCGTCCACGCTCGCGGACGCAGCGGTCCGCGCCAACGACCGGCGACCCGAGGCATGTGCTACATTGGACGGGCGTACCGGAGGCGCCCCGCGGGGCTGGGCCGGGCGCGGAGGAAGTGATGCCCTATGCGCCCCGTCGTGGAGACGGTCCCGGCCGACGCGGCCGACGAGAAGGTCGTCAGGCTGAGATCGGCGGCTTGGACATGAGCGCGCCGGCCGATGCCGGTTGGACGGCGCCGACCGCGCCGGGTGGGACCTCGCTGGGGTCTGGGACACCTCCCGCGGGTCCCGCTGACGTGCCCGCGGCGCCGCCGGCTGTGTCGATGGACGCCCTGCTGGCTTCGGGCGGCGTCCTTCGGCAAGGTGCCGAGGGTCCCGCCGTTCGTGAGCT
>JBJONI010000401.1:0-2837 GCA_046051915.1 Pseudomonadota bacterium | reverse complement strand
GGTCGAAGCTGTAGGCCGCGAACGAACCTGCCAGCGTGAAGCGGCCGATGCCCTCCGAGGAGGGCGCCGGCGGTGCGACGACCACGGGATTCGGCGCGGGTACGGCCGTGGGAACCGTCGCGGTGACGGGCGTCGTGGCCGGGCCGGTGGTGTTGCTCGGTCCGGTGGGCGCCCCTGCCGCGCCGAAGGTGGAGCCTCCGCCCCAGGCGTTCGCGTCGCCCTTGGCGATCGGGAACTTGACGACCGTGGTCATCGCCCCGTCCGACGTCGCCACGGCGACCTTGGCATCGCCGAGGGCCGCGTTCGCGGGCAGGGTCAGCTTGGCGGCGTAGTTGCCGCTGCCGAGGTCCTGGAAGCCACTGATCGTGCCCACGCTCGGGATGAAGTCGACGGACTGGCCGGCGACGCCGCGCCCGCTGGCGTCGAGCAGCTGGACCTTGACCGTCACCTGCGCGCCGGGGACGGCCTGGGCCGGCTCGGTGGAGGCGAGGATCTTCGCGGGACGCACGCCGTCACCGCTGGCGCTCAACATCTGTCCAGTGATGGTGTCGTCCGCGCCCACGCGCTTGATCCGAAGGAGCGGCACGCTGCCCTGCCAGTCGGCCACGAGGCTCGTTCCGAGGGCGTCACCGGACACGGGCACGTTGATCGCCGCGGCGTTCTCGAGCTGGAGCACGCCGCCGTAGCCGACGACGTCACCGGCGGTGGCCTCAATGTTCACGATGCCGGGCTTTCGACCCGTGGAGAGCTCGACGAGCGCCGTGCCATCCGCGCTCGTGGTCACCGATGCCGGAAGGGAGCCGTCGCCACTGGCGATACGCAGGCTGACGGCGATGTTCGGGACGGCGTAGCCGAACGCGTCGACTGCCACGACGCGTACCGGGAGCGAGCCCGGGGTCGTCGTGGACGCCTTGCGTTCCGTGGGGAGCACGAGCACGCGGGCCACGGGGTTGCCGCTCTCCGGCGTCGCCAGCGTCGCTGCGACCTGCACGGTTCCCATGCCTTGGGTGGCAAAGGTCGCGCTGTAGTCGCCGTTCTTGAGGTCCTTGACCTCCTTCAGCGTCGCGCCGGCGGCCAGGAAGTTCACCTGGCGGCCGCCCAGGCCGAGGTCGCCGGCGCCGAGCGCCTTCGCGTATACCTTGAAGCCGGTCGCGCCTGCGGCGAGCTCCGCGGGCTCCGCGCCGAGGGTCAGGCGCTGCACGCGGGCAGGGAGCAGCTTCAGCGTCGAGGCGTCCGGGTAGAAGGTGGGACGATCCGCCAGCGACACGGAGAGCGTGGCCTCCGCGGAACCGTTGGACGCCGGAGGCGTATACATCGCGACGTACACGCCATCGCCGACATGCTTGGGCGGCTCGAAACTGCCAGCGGTCGCCTCGAACTTGACCAGCGCCGCGGTGTCGGGGCGCCCGTCCGGGGTTGCGACGAACGCGCGAACGGGGACTTTCGTCCGCCCATCGGCGGGGACGCCGGCCGGCAACGGGAACAGCGCCCACCGGGCGCGCTCCGGGACCTGCAGGTTGTAGGGGGTCTCGGTGCGTGCACCGTCCGGCATCACCTGCACGATCGTGGCGAGGCCGGCCCCGGGGGCCACGTCGATGGTGACGCGCGCGTTGCCGTTGCCATCCACGGGTACGGGCGGGTACTCGCGCCCGCCGAGCTTCACGATCGCGGACGCGCCTGCGCGCAGACCCGTGAACGGGTACGCGATCCGGCTCACCATCGGGATGGCCGTGGCGCCGGCGTAAGCGTTGGGATCGCGGCGATCCGTCGCGGTGACGATGGCCAGATGGGGCGGCGTGGGGGCCGCGCCGGGTGTGACCTCCGGCGCGACGAACATCGCCTGGTAGCTTCCCTCTCCGAGCGCCGTGACGTTGTCGATGCGACCCGTCGAGGCGCGGAACTGGAGGTCGGCGTTTCGGCCCGACACCCCGTCGATCTTGACGGCCAGCCCGCCGGAAGGCTCGACGCCCATCGTGAGTCGTGCAGGCGTGGCGGACAGCGTCGCCTTGGTCGGCGACGGCGCGGCGAGGGCGACGGTCCAGCTGCGTTCGACCGACGTCTTGCCTCCCACCTTGACCTTCAGGCCAACGGTCGCCTTGCCGTTTCCTCCGTAGCGGGCGGGGGTCCAGTTGAAGCGGTAGACGCCGCCTCCGAGCTCGCTCAGCTCGGTCGCGGCTCCGCTGCTCACGGTCGGCTTGCCCTTGAGGCCGGTGATCGGCGTGCCGTTGGCGTCGACCGCGACCACGTGCATGGCGAGCGCGGTCTTGCCGTCGGCGAGCGGCGTCGTCGGGAGCACCAGATCGACCGTCGGAGCGGGCGCAGCCGCGGGCTGTTGCGCGTGCGCGGCGGGAACCTCGAGCGCGACCACGGTCACGGGAATCCCGAGCGTGAGCGTGAGGGCGAGGCGGGCGACGGTACTGCGGGTCATGGAGGCTCCCTGCGTTCTTTCGGGCGGTACAATACGAAGCAAAGGCGGTTTGTGTCAACGCTCATTGCGTCCCGGACGCTACGCGGCGCCGGGATGGCGTTGTGGATCGGACATGAGGTAGAGGGTCGGCCGGGGTGCGTCGTCGGGCAGGCTCTCCCAGCGCTTGAGCAGGATCTGGTAGACGAGGATGCCCGTCTCGCCCTTGCCCCACACCAGGTACTGCAGCGCCTGGCGCATGGGGTTCTCCTGGGTGAGGCCCAGGAAGATGCCGGCGGGCTTGATCTCCTCGGACACCCACGCGATGGCGTTCGCGACGGCGGCGGCCCCCTTGATCACCATCACGTAGTCGTCCCCGGTGCGCTGCATGCGTACGTCGATGGTGGCGCCGAACGTGGACTGGTCGGCCGCG
>JBJONI010000400.1:0-2788 GCA_046051915.1 Pseudomonadota bacterium | reverse complement strand
CTTCCCGACGTGTCGCCCCCTCGCCGCGGGCCGCTGCGGAGGTCGGCTGGTGGGTCGCCAACCTGCTGCTCGAAGCGGCCGAGGCCGGCGAGAGCGCAGGTGTTTTCTCGCACGGAGACCTCTCGCCTTGGCGCGTCCTCGTGCGTTCCGACGGTGACGTCGCGCTGTTGGGGTACGGCGTCCCTGACGTGGAGATGTTGCGGGTCCGGCAGGCGCGCGCGGACGCATCCAGCACACCCACGTGCCGGTACGCGCCCCCGGAACGGATGGTCGGGCGTCCAGAGGATGTTCGCAGCGACCTTTACAGCCTCGGCATCGTGATGGCCGATCTCGCCCTGGGCGTGCCGCTCTCACCGACCGACGCCGACGGTGCTTGGAAGGTGGCACGAGACGGGGGACACCGGGCGCTGTGGGACACGGCCGGTGCGCGGGTCACCAAGCCCCTCTCGGACGTGATTCGTCGCCTGCTCGCTCCGACCCCGTCGGAACGCTTGGGCGCGGCCGAGGCCATCGGCCGCATGGCGCGCATCCTCGAGACGCTCGACGGCGACGGCCTCGACGCGTTGGTGGCGCGGCAAGCCGCGGACGACGTGCAACGTGCGCGGTCCCCGAGCGTTCGACCCCTCGATGACGTCGACGCGTCGGACGGCATCGCGGCGGGGCCGTCGGCGACCCTCCAGGCGCGCCGCGTCGCGGTGCCGTCTGAGGAGGCGACGCTGCGCCCTCCGGCGCCGGTCGCGGCCCGTTCGGCGCCACGACGGGCGTTGCCGCGGCCCAGTCCGCCCGCACCGCCCTCGGTCGCGCGCGACGGGGCGTCGCCCGAGCGCCCCGCCCGCGCCGCGCCTTCGGCCCCGACCACCGCTGCCTCGACCTCGTCGGGCGACCCGGCGGCCCCGTCCCGTCCAACGCGACCCGCCCCCCCGGCGGCGACGAGCGAGCCTGCGGACGCACGGCGGCCCGCATCCCCGAGCGCGCCCGCTGCCGTCGCATCGAACCCGGCGCGACCGGCACGGCCGATGGCGCCGACGGCTCCGCAGCCGGGGGCGCCTCGGCCTGCGCGCGCGATGGCCGCGGATGCCGACGCCGCCCCCGAGGACGACCCCACCGCGTAACGGCTCCGAAACCAATCCTTGCAGGGGCGAGCGCGCCGGAGCGAACGGGTTACCCGCGCGGTCCTACGGGAGGGGTGACGATGGGAACCTGGCGGCCGGCCGACTCCGAGAAGCTCTACGCCATCGATGGCTGGGGGCAGGGGATGTTCCGCGTGACGGAGAACGGCCACTTGGCGGTTCACCCCGATGGTCACGGTGAAGGGCCTTCGCTCGATCTCAAGAGGCTGGTCGACGACATGCGGCGGCGCGGCACCGACTTGCCGCTGCTCGTCCGCCTCCCCGACATCATCCGCACACGCGTGGACGGCATGGTCTCGGCATTCGTCGCTGCGATCGCCGAGTGGGAGTACCAGGGCCGCTACCGTCCGGTGTTCCCCGTCAAGGTCAATCCGCAGTCGCACGTCATGCGCGACGTGATGAAGCACGGCCGTCGCCACCACGTCGGCCTGGAAGCGGGCTCCAAGCCGGAGTTGATGGCGGTGATCGCCAACCTCGATGATCTGGACGCGCTGATCATCTGCAATGGCTACAAGGATCGCGCGTACATCCGCCTCGCGTTGCTCGCGCGCCAGATCGGCCACGAGTGCGTGATCGTCCTCGAAAAGCCGGGTGAGCTCGATCTCGTGCTCGACGTCGCCGAGGAGCTCGGCATCGCGCCGGTGATCGGTGTTCGCGCCAAGCTCTCGGCGGAAGGGCGTGGTCACTGGAGCGGATCGACCGGCGACAAGGCGAAGTTCGGGCTGGACGTGAACGAGGTCATCGACGTGATCGACCGGCTCCGCGAGGCGGACCGTCTGTCGTGTCTGCAACTGCTGCACTTCCACATCGGCAGCCAAATTCCCGAGGTCAAGACCTTCCGCACCGCCGTCCGCGAGGCCGTTCGGGTGTACAGCGAGATGCGCAACCTCGGTGCGGGGATGCGCTTTCTCGACGTGGGTGGCGGGTTGGGCGTCGACTACGACGGCACCGCGAGTACGGACGCGTCGAGCATCAACTACAACCTCCGCGAGTACGCCAACGCGATCGTGGGGACCATCACCGATGTTTGCGCGGAGACGGGGTGTGCTCACCCCGACATCGTGACCGAGGCCGGCCGCTCGATGGTCGCCCATCACGCGGTGCTCCTCCTCGATGTGGTCGGAAACGCCTCGAAAGCGTTGGCGCCGCCCCCGCGGCCCACCGCGGAGGGGGAGCGCCCCATCCGCCCGATCGAGTCGGCCTGGGAGATCTACGACGAGGTCAGCGCGGAGCGTTGGCACGAGGCGCTCCACGACATCCAGTCCCTTCGGCGCGAGGCGACAACGCGGTTCAACCTTGGCTTGTTGAACCTGACCCAGCGCGCGTACATCGACCGGATGTACTGGGCCGTGTGCGGCCGGATCCTCGATGTGGTGCCGCCCGACGCGGCCCACGACGACCTGGAACGGCTTCGCTACGACCTCGTCGACACGTACTTCTGCAACTTCTCGGTGTTCCAGTCGGCCCCCGATATTTGGGCGATTGACCAACTGTTCCCTGTCTGCCCGATCCACCGTTTGGACGAGGCGCCTTCGCGTCGGACGATCCTCGCGGATCTCACGTGTGACTCCGACGGGAAGATCGACAAGTTCATCGGCCGCCGCCAGACGAACCGGTTCCTGCCGTTGCACCACCTCAAGAAGCGCGAGCGCTACACC
>JBJONI010000399.1:0-4634 GCA_046051915.1 Pseudomonadota bacterium | reverse complement strand
GTACAGATCGGGAGCGTCGATGCGCCTCATCGTCCCCATGGCTGGCCTCGGCGAGCGGTTCCAGCGCGCGGGGTACCGTCTGCCCAAGCCGCTGATCCCCGTGTTGGGCCAGCCGATGATCTCTCGCGTCCTCGCTCGGTTTCGTGGGATGGACGAGGCGTTGCTGATCGTCCGCGACGACGTGTTCGACGCCCACCGCGCCGCCTTTGCGGAGGTCGCCGCGGCCGCCCCGATGACGGTTCGCTACGCCGCTGTCGCGCCGCACCGGCTGGGTCCTGTCCATTCGCTTCGCCTTGCGGCAGACCACCTCGACGATCGACCGAGCGTCGTGACGATGTGCGACCAAGACGCCCCGTTCGACCTCGATGCGTTCCGTTCCTGGTTCGGCGCCTGGGACGCGGCCGTGGTGGTGTACCGAGGGTGGCACCCCCACCGCGAGGGGGCTCCGCCGTATGCCCACGCGCTCGCCGACGGCTCCGAAGTGCGAGAAGTGCGTGAAAAGGGCTGCTTTACGGACGATCCTGTCGCCCACCTCGAACCCTGCAGCAATGGTGTCTATGCCTTTCGACGCGGTACGGACGTGCTGGCGCTGGCGGCGGCCCTCGGCGACGAGGATCGGATCCGGGGTGAGCACTACGTGAGCCAACTCTGCGACCGCGCCGCGAGGCAGGGCCGGCGCGTGGGGTTGTGGGAGACCGACCTGTTCGCGCAGTGGGGAACCCCGGAGGATCTGGAACGGTACGAGGCCCTCGCGGCCACGTTTCGCGCGCGCACGCGCGTCGTGTCGCGGTCTTCGCGCCCGCATCGGCCGGGCGTCACGGTGCTGCCGATGGCAGGGTTCGGGAGTCGCTTCGACGCGCTCGGCCTGCCTTGGCCCAAAGCCGCGATCCCCGTGGGCGGGGCGCCGATGGCGGTGGCTGCGCTGGCCGACCTCCCCGCCACCCCGGCGACGATCGTCGTCCTGCGAGACGCGCTGCCTGGGCGTGAGGCGCTTGAAGCCGATGTGGCGCGCGCGGTCTCTGGTTGCTCGTTCGTGCGCCTGGACGCTCCGACCGCCGGACAAGCCGTCACGGTCCTCCACGCGATTGACGACCTCGACGACGAGGCCCCGGTCGCCATCGGGGTGTGCGACACCGGCTTCGATTTCGATCCGGAAGCGTTGGACCGCGCCGTCGCCGCGCATGACGTGGTCGCGTTCACGCTCGCCGACGCCCCGGGCGCTCGCCGCGACCCACGGGCGTATGGCTGGCTGATCGAGGATGACGCGGGCGTTGTCGTCGACGTCCGGGTCAAAGAGGCGCCAACGGAGGCCGCGCGTGCCCACCCGTTTGCTGGCGTCGTGTTCGCGCGCAGGGTGGCGCCGTTGCGTGCCGCGTTGCGCGCGTTGATCGCGCGGGACGGGCGGGTGCGAGGTGAGCTGTACCTCGACAGCTCGTTGAACGACCTGCTCGCGGCAGGGGGCTCGGTGGCCGCCTTTCCCGTGGATGCGGCCCATCTGTGGGGGACGCCCGTGGACCTCGCCACGTGGTGGTACGCCGCTGCTTGGTGGACCCGGATGGCCCCCGATGTGTACGATGCTGCGGAGGACCCGCGGCTCTCGCGCCATGCCGCGCGCTGGCTCGCCCAGGGGTCGCTGCCCAACTCGCTCCACGGCTGGGTCCTCGGGCCCACGGAGTCGCCATGAAGTCCCTCGCACTCGTCATCCCTTGCTACAACGAAGCAGCCGGCTTGGAGGCCCTCGTTCAGCGCTGCGTCGAGGTGTTCGCCGGCCGTGACGACGTCGAGGTGATCCTCGTCGACAACGGTTCGACCGACGACACGCCGGTGCGGCTGCCCGATCTCATCGCCCCGCACGCGTTCCTCCGCACCGTGCGCGTCGAGGTCAACCAAGGCTACGGGCACGGCATCCTCACGGGTTTGCGCGCCGCCGACGCCCACCTGCTCGCGTGGACCCACGCCGACCTGCAGACCGACCCGCAGGACGCCCTGGTGGGCCTCGCCAAGTTCCAGGCCGCCGCCGAACCCGACCGGTTGTTCGTCAAGGGGAACCGCTACGGGCGTCCGCTCGCCGATCGCGTGTTCACGTGGGGCATGGCGGCGTTCGAGACGGCGCTGCTCGGTGCGCGCTTGTGGGACATCAACGCGCAGCCGACGATGTTCTCGGCGTCGTTCTTCCGCACCTGGGACGACGAGGCGCCCGGAGATTTCAGCCTCGATCTCTACGCCTACCACCGTGCCGTGCGCGACGGCCTGCGCGTCGAACGGTTCCCGGTTCATTTCGGACCGAGGTTTCACGGCCTGAGTCGCTGGAACGTCCACTGGACCTCCCGGGCCAAGTTCATCCGTCGAACCGTGGATTTTAGCCTCGCGCTGCGTGCGCGGGAGCGCGGGGCGCGATGATCGTCGTTCGTCACCGCAGAAACACCGCTGCGAGGCTCGCGGAGACGGACCCGGCGGACGGCGCCGAGGTCGACATTCGTTGGCGCGACGGCCGCCTCGTGTTGGCGCACGATCCCGGAGAGGACGGGGAGGGCTTCGAAGCTTGGCTCTCGGGATGGCATCACCGGCTGCTTGTCGCCAACACCAAGGAGGAGGGCATCGTCGGCCGTGTGCTCGAGCTGTTGGACCGGCACGGTGTGGAGGGCTTCGTGCTGGGGCCGGACCCCGGAGAAGCGCTGCCGTACTGGCGTGCCGGTGATCGCCGCATCGCTGTCCGCGTCAGCGAGATTCATCCGCCCGCGATGGCGATCGGTTTGGCCGGCTACGCCGATTGGGCCTGGGTCGATAGTTTTGAGGACCTGTCGATCGACGCCGTGGCCCACCGTGCGCTGCGCGACGCCGGTTTGCGGACGTGCCTCGTCTCGCCGGAACTGTACGGTCGTTCCACCTCGATCGCAGACTTTCGCACGAGGGCGGGGGATCGGTGGGACGCTGTGTGTGCTCGGGACGTCGCGGCGTGGCGGTAGCGCGCCCGGGCCGGGTTAGTCGGGCCGGGTGAGGGTGGATCATGGCGCGCTTGTTTCTGATCGACGGCAGCAACCAAGCGTTTCGTGCGCACTTCGCGCTCCCACCGCGTCACACCGCGGACGGGTTCCCTACGCGCGTGCTGTATGGGTTCACGCAGCTCATCCACAAGCTCCGGACGACGTGGCAGCCGGATTACGTGGCCTTCGCCTTCGACAAGGGCGCGACGTTCCGCAACGACCTGTTCGCCGACTACAAGGGCCACCGCCCGGAGATGCCCGAGGATTTGCGTCAGCAATGGCCGCACCTCACCACGTTGATCGAAGCCCTTGGCTACCGCGCGTTCACGGTCCCTGGGTTCGAGGCCGACGACGTCCTCGGGACGTTCGCCACCCGGTTCGCCCGGCAACGCGACGATCTTGAGGTCTACATTGTGACGTCCGACAAAGACTTCGGGCAGTTGGTCAACGATCAGATCCAGATCCTCAACGACAGCAAGGGTGAGGTCGTCGACTACGCGGGCGTTGTCGAACGGTGGGGCGTTCCTCCCGAACGCGTGATCGACCTGCTCGCGCTGTGCGGCGACGCGTCCGACAACATCCCGGGCGTGACCAAGGTCGGGGAGAAGACCGCCGCCAAGCTGATCCAAGAGCACGGCGCCCTCGAACAGATCCTGACGGCAGCGGCGGAGGGGCGCGTCAAGGGCGCGGTGGGCCAGCGGCTCGTCGAGGAGGCCGACGTCGCGCGCCTGTCCTACACGTTGGCGACCATCCACACCGAAGTCCCCCTGCCCGAGACGTTGGAGGACCTCGCCCCGCGCGCCTTCGACGTCGACGCTGCCGCGGCGCTGTTCGACGGGTGGGAGTTTGGCGCCGTGGCCCGACGGCTGCTCGGCGAACGAGCGAGCGGCAAGGTCGTCGCGGCCGATGTCGATCGCGCAACGCCTGATGAGGCCCGCAAGCAATGGTTGGCGGGGCGACGTCCGGTGATGGCGCCTGTCTACACCGAGGACGGGACCCTGCGTGGGTTCGCGGCTGCGGGTGCGGACCTGCCGGCCGCCTGGGTCCCCACGGGGGATCTGTTCTCTCGGGCGGCGATCCTCGACGGGCTGGCGGACCCGTCGTTGCCCAAGGTCGTGCCACACGCCAAACCTCTGGTGCGGGCGCTTCTGCGGGAAGGCCGAGACCTCGGTGGCTTGGCGGGTGATCTTCGGTTGCTCGACTACGTCCTGTCCGCCCACCGCAAGGGGCACGATCTCGTCGACCTCGCGAGCCGGCACCTTGACCACACGCTCGGGTTGGCGGCTCGCGCGCTGCAGGGGGAGGCGGCCGAGGTGGCCCTTGCCCTCGAGTCCGCCGATGTCGCGCTCGCGCTGCATGCGCGGCTCGCAGACAAGCTGACGCCCGGGATGCGTGACGTCTACACGGCCATGGAGTTGCCTCTCGTCGGCGTCCTCGCCCGGATGGAGCACGCGGGCTTGGCGCTCGACGTCGCGGCGCTCGCGGGGGTCGACGCCGATCTCGCCGCGCGTCTGACCGAGGTCGAGGCTGGCTGCCACGCGCTCGCCGGCCACGCGTTCTCGTTGCGCTCCCGACATGAGCTGCGCGACGTGTTGTTCGAGGAGCTCAAGCTGCCCGGCCAGAAGAAGGTCAAGGACGGCTGGAGCACCG
>JBJONI010000398.1:0-35350 GCA_046051915.1 Pseudomonadota bacterium | reverse complement strand
GGACGCCAACCCACGAGTTGGGAGGCGCTCGCGACCACGAGCAGGACCGCCCCCCACCTCGGCTGCATCGCCCCCCACAACGCCCACAACCACAGCGGCGTGTCCCAAACGACCGTCGAGGGCGCCGGTGCAGCATCGCCCCGAAGGGCCGCCTGAAGCGCGGTCGCGTCTCGCCGGTCGAGCCAACGGAGACGCAGCGGCGCCTCCGCGTCTCCCAAGGTTCGGATCTCGACTTCGGCCAACGCCAAGGCGCTGAGCAGCGGGCCGTAGCGAACCTCCACCGCCACGACCCGAGAGAGGGGCAGCACGCGGCGCTCCACGCGCATCCAGCCCGTCTCGACGGTGAGCGCCGAGCGCCCCAGCGCCCAACGGGTGGTCAGCGGGACCCAAGCCGCGCGCGCAGCGGCCGCCATGCCCAACAAGAGGCTCAGGGCCAACAGCGGACGCGTCGGCGCCTCAGGTCGATGGCCCACCCACGCCAACAACAGCAACCAAGCCCAGCGTCGGAGCAACCCCAGCAGCTCACGGCCTGCGGCCAATGGCGCCGCCATCCACGGCAGGCGTCGGCTCGACGCCTCACCCATGCGGCGCCGCCGCGACCAAGAACCCGCGAAGCGTCTCGGCGTCCCGATGAGACAGGCCCGCGAGCACCACGTCCGCGCCACCACCCGTACCGGTGTAGACCGCCAGCGTGGCGATACCGAGCGCACGCCCGAGGGGGCCCTCCTCGACATCGACGTGCTGCACCGCCTCCAGCGGTACGGCGGTCGTCTGCCTCCACCACACCCCTTCCACCACGATCCACTGATCGGGCAAGCACAGCCACGCCACGGCGTCGTGGCGCCAACCCGCGAGGACGCCCGCGCCAAGGACGCCCACCACCCAGGCCGTCGCCACCGAGATCGCGACCGCCGTCCAGCCGACACGGGGCCCCAACGCCACGGCCCCCCACGTCAACAGGGGCGTCAACGTCAGCAGTGCCCGCCCGACGGCGACCACTTGACGCCACCCACGCGCGGCCGGGGCGAGCCGGTGCCACGTCGCCGGGGTCACGAAGCCATCGCCCGGCGGACTTCTCGGGTCCACGGGTGCACCCGCAGCGCCGAGGCTTCCGTCACCGCCTGCTTGGACGCGATGCCTTGAAGCAGAGCGCGCGCTTCGGCCAACGACCGCTCGGATGGCCCGAGATGGCCGAGGTCACGCAGCATCCGAAGCTCCAGGAGCGCGTACTCGACCTCGAGCCACCGGTACCCAGGCCGATCGAGAAGCGCGCGGGCGGGCGCGAGCATCGCGTGCGTCTCCCCGTCGCCGCGGCGCGACCGCCCCCAGTGCAGCGAGAGCTGGGCGCTCGCCAAACGGTCTCCAGCCGCCTTCGCCGACTTCAACGCGTCATCGAACGCGAGCGCGGCATCCAACCCGTCGCCTTGCAACGCGGCCGCCTCTCCCAGCGGCGCGCGGGCGAGGTAGGACAGGCGGCGCAGACCCGCCGCGTCCGCGGCCGCGACGATGTCGCCGAGGGCTGCGCGGGCGTCCGCCACGCGCCCCGAGGCGAGCTGGACCCGCGCCGCCAGCCGCCTTGCCTCCAGACGCCGCGGCAGCGGCTCCCCGCGGGCAAGCCCTCCGAGGAGCTCCTCGGCGATCTCCTGCGCGCCCCCCAGGCGGTCCAGCGCCAGCTCGATCTCCCCAAGCACGAGCAGCAAGCGCCAGCGGACCTCGGGCGGCGCGCCTCCCGCGCGCAGCTGGGCCACCGCGCGCTCCAACGGACCGAGGACCTCCGAGAACCGGCCTTGGAGACGACCGACGTCGGCCATCAGCGCGATCGCGCTCCACGCGAGCGGCGCGTGCGTCGACGACGACAACCGGGTCGCGACGGCGAGCGCGACCTCGGCGTCGCCGAGCCACCACGAAAGGCGCGCCCGCTCGAGCTCTGCGGCCCCCACCGCCTCGACGTCCTCGGCGGCCTGCGCCGCCGCCAGCGCGTGCTCGAACCAGCGAAGGGCAAGCCCGATGCGGCCCTCGTCCACGCATTGGGCGCCGAGCCGCCGCGCGACCTCGGAGCGCAGGGGGTCAGCGGGCGCGTCCTTGAGCAGCGTCCAAGCCAGCTCCAACGCGCGCGCATGGTTCGAAGGATGACCGAGCGCCGCGTACAACTCTGCGCGTGCCAGCGCGACCCGAGCGCGCGCCGCGTCGTCCTCGGCGCGATCCTCGGCGATCTTGAAGCTGCGGACGCTGCGTGGATCGAGGGGTTTGACCGTACGCGCGCATCGACCGTGCGCCACGAAGAAGGCGCAGACCAGCCCCGCATCGAGCCCGGGGTGCTGAGCGGCTTCGACCAACCCATCGAGCAGCGCGAACGCGTCGGCCGAGGCGCCGCGGTCCAACAGGTCCTGTGCCACGCGCACCGCGACCCGAAGTGCGACTTCGCTACGTCCCGCCTCGAACATGCACGCTGCCACCGCCGCCGTAGGTTCCAGGGAATCCCCGACCCGCGCGAGCGCTTCGACCAAGGCGAGCCGGCGTGCCGGCGTCATGCCCTCGCGCCACGAACGCCGGAGGACGGGATCATCGATCGCGACCCTTCCGGCCTCGCGCCGCCAGAACCCCGCGGCCCGTCCGTCCTCAAGGACCGCGGACAACGCTGCGGGCTCCGCTCCGAGGACGTCGAGGAGAACGGTCTCCGCGAGCGGCCCGTCGAGCAGGGCCATCGGCTCCCCCACAGAGCGCCACGACGCCGGGACCGCCTCACCGACCGCCGCGCGCGCCTCCTCAAGGCGCTCGGCGTGGAACGGGACGTGACTCGGACGTTCCTGCCAGTCCACGCGGTTGGCATCGTCGGCGCGGACCTCGAGCTCATCGGCGTCGAGCATGGCTTCCAACACGGGCGCAAGCCAGCCCGGTCGCCCACCGGACGCGTGCGCGATGCGTCGGGCCGCGTTCGGCGGCGGCGGTCGACGATGGAGCAGCTCCGCAGTGGCGCTCGCCACCTCGCCATCCTGCAACCTGGGCGCGTGCAGCCACGTGGCCCCGAGCGCGGCCGCGAGCCCGCCGGTGCCCTGTGCCGCAGCGCCATCGAGGAACACGAACCGGAGGCGGGCGTTCGCCGCACTCGCCCCGCGCGCCAGCGCCACGAGGGCCCGTTGACCGATCGTTTCGAGCCGGCCGGGCGACTCCAGAATCAGGACCGCGGGCTCCTCGGTGCGATGCAGCGCCGTCATCAGCATCGGCACCAGGGCCCGCAACGTCCGCTCCACGCCGTCGGGCGGGGCGCGACGGAGCTCACGGAGCTCGGGCTGCTCACCCGCCGACGCCAACGCCGCCATCGCGAGCGCAAGACCCCGGATGTGCAAATCCTGCGCGCCGAGCACAGCCGCGCGCCAACCGCGACGCGCCGCATCCTGCGCCACCGTCTCCGCGAAGGTGTCGATCTCCAGGGGATCGAGCCCCGAGACGGCCACCGCGCCCCCCGCGGGCACCGCGTCGAGCGCGCGCCAGACCGCGATGTGCTGTGGCGCCCGGCCGACCGACCGCTCCGCGCCAAAGTGGAGGCCGTCCCCCGGCAGAACAAACGGTGCCCCGTGGATCGCTTCGAGCGCATCGGCCACGACCGCCGCCGACCCCGGGCGATCGGGCGCCCGCTTTTCGAGCAAACGCGCGACCAGCACATCGAGCGACTCCGGGAGCTCCGGCACCGACTCGCGCATCCGCCGCGGCACTTCCTGCAGATGCAGCTGCGCCAGGGTCTTGGGGTCCGAGCCCCGAAACGGGCGTCGACCGGACGCCAGTCGGTACAGGATGACCCCGAGCGCATACAGATCGGAGGCGCCGTCGACCGGATGGCCGAGGATCTGCTCGGGGGAGGCGTAACTGAACGTGCCCACGAAGTCGCCGGGCGCGGTGATCCGCTCCAGCGGGTCGAGGAGGTGCGCTGTGCCAAAGTCGAGCAACTTGACGCGTCCATCGTGTAGGACGACGACGTTCGCACTCTTCAGGTCACGGTGGACGATGCCGCGATCGTGCAGGTAGCTGAGCGCGGCCGCGAGGCACCACCCGACGCGCAGCGTCTCCGCGGTCCGCTCCGGCGTCCCGGGATCGCCAAACCGCTTGACCCACGATTGAAGCGCCAACCCATCGAGCAGCTCCATCGTGATCCAAGGCTGCCGATCGTGCTGACCATAACGATAGACGCGGCAGATGCCCGGATGGTTGAGCCGGGACATCGCCTCGAACTCGCGGTTGAACCGCTTGAGGGAAGAGCGCGCCTCCTGAAGCAGCTTCAGCGCGTACCGCTCCCCGGTCGCTGGGTCGATGACCTCGAACACCTCGGCCATGCCGCCCGTTGCGAGCGGACGAACGACGTCGAATGGACCGATGCGCGTAGGAGTCGGCAACCTGCCCCCGTGTGGGTTCGTAGCACGCCGCCCAAGCGCATGCCGATCCGCGTCCTGACGTCTGCGCGATCCGCCTCAACGGCGTCATCGCGCCCGGGCGACCGCCGCCAGCTCCGTCGAGACCAGGTCGTCGAGCCGCTCCCATCCGACCGAACCCGCGACCATCCGCCCGTTGACGAAGAACGTCGGCGTCGCGTGGACACCCGCCGCGCGGCCATCGCGGACGCTCTCCTCGATCCGCTCCTGCCAGATCCCGTCCGCGACGCAGTCCCGCCACGGGGCCACATCCAGCCCCAACGCGACCGCGTGCTGCTCAAGATCGGACGGCGCGAGCTGATCTTGGCGCTCCATCAAGCGGTCGGCCATCTCCCAATAGCGCCCTTGCTGGCCCGCACACCGCGCGGCGACCGCAGCATCGCGGGCCGCGTCGTGGCCCTGCATCGGGAAGTCCTTGAACACCACCCGCACATCGCCGTGCGCGGCCGCGAGCCGCTCAAGCAATGGCAGCGCCTTGCGACAGAAGAAGCACTGGTACTCACCGAACATCACCAACGTGACCGCCGCGTCGGCCGGCCCACGTACGGCGTCGTGCTCGCGAACTTCCACGTGGGTCCGCGGGATGTCGGGGTACGGCAGGTGCAGACGCAATCCCGCGTCGTCCTTGAGGGCGGCGATGTAGTCGAGCCGCGCGCTGGCCGTATCGGACTCGCGGAGCTGCCGAACCAGGTGAGGGCGCACCGTCGCGTAGTCCGCGCCTGGCATCTGGGCCGCCAAGCGATCAAACTCCCTGCGGATCCGGGACTCCTCTGCCTCCGGAACCTTGGCGTCGACCTCCGCTTGGAGGAGGGCTTCGATCGAGGCCGCACCCGTCGCCTCCTGACGCGCCGCCAACACCTCCGCCTCGACCCGCGAACCCAGTGCGCGGTGCAGGATCTCGTAGCGTTGAAGCGCCGTGCGGGTTTCGAGTTGGCTCAGCTCTTCGGCGACGTCGGCCTGAAGCTCAGCCTGCGAGATCGAACCGCCCGCCCACGACGCGGCCGGGGCATCCGAAGCCGGCGCACCGACACCCGTGCCCTGACACCCGATGCCCATCAGCAAGGCCCATCGATACGCCCAACGTCGCACGTCATCCTCGCACCCAATCGGCTAACACCGAGACGGATGCACGCCGCGCGTGTTGACCATCGCTGACCCCGGAGCGTCGATGAACCGCGTGTTCGCCTTCCTGTTCCTGTTCGCGTTTGCCGTCGCCGGGTTTCGCACCGTCTGGCCCGAAGCGACGACGCCGAGCGAGGTCGCTGAGCAGCCGGCCATGGCGCCTGTCGGTGCCCCCTTGGCGCCGTCCGCCCTCCCCGAGACGGCCAGACCGAGCCCCGCGGACAGCCCGATGAAAAAGGGGGGCGAAGCCATCCTGGACAAGGCCGGAAAGGCGGTGGACCTCGCGATCGGTCTCGTCGGTGTGATGGCGTTCTTCCTCGGTTTGGTCGCGATCGCCGAGGACGCGGGTGCCCTCACCTTCCTGGCGCGGCTGATCCGACCCCTGATGGTTCGGCTGTTCCCCGACGTGCCCGCGGACCATCCGGCGATGTCGGCGATGATCCTCAACCTCAGCGCCAACGCCCTCGGACTCGCCAACGCTGCCACGCCGTTTGGTCTCAAGGCCATGCGGGAGCTGGACCGGTTGAATCCGCACCGGGGAACGGCATCGAACGCGATGGTCCTGTTTCTGGCGATCAACACCTCCTCGGTCACCCTCATCCCGACGCAGGCGATCGCCATCCGACAAGCGGCAGGATCGCGCGGCCCCGCCGACATCGTCGCCACCACGCTGTTCGCGACCCTGTGCTCCACGGCCGGCGCGGTCGCGTTCGCTTGGCTCGCGGCCCGCGTGCTCCCTGGTCCGGGCGCCGTCACCCCCCCCGAGGACGTCCGACCGATCGAGGAGGTCGGCGAGCGGGAAGCCCCGCTGCCCGCGCTGCCGCTCTCGGTGAGCCTGATCGCGCTTGGCGGGACCCTGCTCGCCATCCCCGCGATGGTGGTGTTCTCCGACACGCTCGGTCCGTGGCTGGTCCCGAGCCTCGCCGCCGGCATCATCGGGCTTGGGGCTTGGCGCGGGGTCGACGTCTACGCCTCGTTCCTTCGCGGGGCGCGCGAGGCGTGGGACACCGCCGTCCGCATCGTGCCCTACCTCGTCGCCGTGCTGACCGCGGTCGGCTTCTTTCAGGCGTCTGGCGCGCTCGACGCGATCGTTTCGGTGCTCGATCCCCTCACCCGGCCGCTTGGGTTGCCGGGCGAGGCGCTCCCCATGGCGTTGATCCGCCCGCTGTCGGGGAGCGGCGCCAACGGCCTGCTCGCGGCGACGCTCGCGGACCCCGCGACGGGACCCGACACCTACACCGGCTTGCTCGTCAGCACGATCAACGGCTGTTCGGAGACGACGTTCTACGTCCTCGCCGTGTACTTCGGCAGCGTGGGCGTCCACCGCTATCGCCATGCGATCGCCGCAGGCCTGCTCGCCGACGCGTTCGGCGTCCTGGGTTCGGTGATCGCGGTCCAGACCTTCCTCGCGTGGCGCGGCTAGGCCGAGAGGGCCGCACGCATCCCGGCGATTCGATGACGACACAGCGGCCGGTCGAGGCGCCCGTCCTCGTGCAGCGCCGTCCCGACGATGACGACGTCCGCCAGCCCCCTCCACGCGGCCGCCGTCTCCAGCGTAACCCCGCTCCCCACCCAAACCGGCCCGAGGCCGGCCGCCACGAGGCGCTCCGCGCGCGCCGGGTCCGTCGGTCGACCCGTGCCCGAACCGCTCACGATCACCGCGTCCGCACCGCCGCGCGCGAGAGCGTCCCGGGCCACCTCCACGAGGTCCGGCGCGCCCAGCGGCGTCGCGTGCTTCACCAACACGTCGGCGGCGACCTGCAGCTCCGGCCCAAGGCGCGCTTTGGCGTCGGCGACGGCTCGGGCACACCCTTGGAGCAACCCCTGGTCGGTGACCATCGCGCCCGTGAGCACATTGACGCGCACGAACGAGGCCGCCACCGCCGACGCGATCGCGATCGCCGCAGGACCGTCGTTGCGCAGGACGTTGATCCCAAGCACGACCTCAGGCGCCGCGGCGCGAACGTCCAGGGCGGCCACCGTGAGGGCCGCGATCGTCGAGGCGTCGACCGTCTCTCCGAAAAACGGCGCATCCCCAAGGTTTTCGACAATGATCCCGTCGACGCCCCCGGCGGCGAGCGCTGCGGCATCCGCCGAGGCACGCGCCCGCACGTCGCGCATCGCTCCCCGCGACGGCGACCCTGGCAACGGCAGGAGGTGCACCACGCCGACCAAACGTGGCGTCGCGTGCCGTGCGAACAGACTCATCGTGCCTCCAAGGCCTCGTCCACCGACGCCAACAGGCCCTCGCATGCCGCGTCGAGCTCGGCCAACGTGACGGCCGCCGGCGGCATCAGGTAGACGACCGAGCCGAGAGGTCGAACGTACAAACCACGTCGCAACGCCGCGGCTTGGACACGACGCCCGATCGGATCGTGGTAGCCCCCCCCGTCGGCGATATCGAACGCGAAGATCCCGCCGAGCGCTCTTGGGTTCGCCAACGCGGCACGAGACCGCACACGGTCGAACCAACCCCGGTAGGTTACTTCAAACGCCGCGAACTTCGCTGGCGTATCCTCCTGACGAACAAGGTGCAGGCTCGCGAGCGCCGCCGCCGCCGCGATCGGGTTGCCGGTGTAGCTGTGACCGTGAAGGAACGCGGAGCGCTTGTCCGCCCCGAGAAAGCTCTCGTAGATCGCCTCTGACGCCGCCGTAATCCCCATCGGCAGCGTGCCGCCGGTGAGGCCCTTGCTCAACGCCACGAGATCAGGCGACACGCTCGCATGATCACAGCCCCACATCCGGCCCGTGCGGCCGAACCCGACGGCGACCTCGTCGGCGATCCACAACGCGCCGGCGCGGTGAACAGCGGCGTCGAGCGCCTGCAGGAACTGGGGCGACGCGACGCGCATGCCGCCCGCGCACTGCACCATCGGCTCGACGATCGCCGCCACCACCGCATCGCCGTGCGCCGCAAAAAACGTCTCCAGCGCGTCCACGTCGTCGTAGGGCAGGAACGTGACCGGCAAAAGCATCCCTTCAAAGCACAGGGTGAAGACATCCCGAGCGCCGACACTCATCGCTCCGAGGGTGTCGCCATGGTAGCCTCCCTCGAACGCCACCAGCCGATGCCTGCCTGACGCCTTCTCGCGCTGGTGCTGCCAAGCCATCTTGAGCGCAACCTCGACGGCGGTTGAGCCATCGTCGGAGAAGAACACCCGCTTGGGGCCGCCGGGAAGCACGCCCTGCAACGCGGCCGTAAGCGAGGCCGCCGCGGGGTGGACGAAGTCCGCGAGGATGACCTGATCGAGGCGCGCCGCCTGGGCGGCGACGGCGGCCGCGATCTCCGGGCGGGCATGGCCGTGCAAGGTGACCCACCAGCTGCTGATGCCGTCGAGCAGACGACGACCATCGGCGAGATGCAACCAAGCGCCTTCGGCGGCGACCACCTCGCCGAGGGGTTCAAACCCTCGAAGTTGGGTGAACGGGTGCCACACCGACATCACGGCACCGCAAACCGCCGCGCGGCGGCCACGAGGGTGTCGAACTGACGGGCGACGTCGTCGACGCGAGGCAGACGTCCCCACACCGGCACACCCGTCAACGAAGGCAGATCCGCCTCGTTTTCTGGATGCGCATCACCGACGAGCACCAGCCCGGCACAGGACAAACCGGCGGCGCGAACCGCAGCCACCGTCGTGGTGGTGTGGTGCAGCGTCCCGAGCCCGGTGCGGGCGACGACGACCACCGGTAGGCCAAGCCGACGTGGGATCTCGGCCTGCCAAACCCAAGGCGCAGCGGCGATCGGGACGGAAAACCCACCCGCCCCCTCGACAAGCAACGGTCCATCGCTCGGCAACGTCAAGGCGTTTGGGTCGATGCGGACGCCCTCGTCGCGGGCCGCAGCGTGCGGGCTCGCGGGCCGCGCGAGCACGTAGGCCTCCGGGAACGTCTCCACACCGGCGAGTCGGGCGACGGTGGCGCGGTCGGTGATCGGCGTCGTGCCCGCTTGGACGACCTTCCAATACGCGAGTCCCCAAGCCGCACACAGCGCCGCGGCGGCGGTGGTCTTGCCGACGTCGGTGTCCGTTCCGGAGAGAAAGAAGCGCGTCGTTGGGCTCATAGGCCACGTTCTACCGCAAGGACATCGTCCGCCAGTGTCTCGATCTGTGCCACGGACAGGGGCGCCCTCGTCACGATGCGGACCCGCGCCGTGCCGACAGGGACGGTCGGCGGCCGCACGGCACGCGCCCACCAACCCCGCGCGGCGAGGCCCTCGGACAGCGCGGAGGCGCGTGCCGACTCGCCGGCCGGGATCGGGACGATCGCGCCCGCGCCAAGGCCCAGACGCGGCCCGAGCCGCTCGCGGAGGTGCGCAGCGAGCGCGGCGGGACGCGCGCGCAGGGCCGCATCGCGCTCGACCCGGTCGATCGCCGCGATCAACGCCGCTGCCGTCGCGGGCCAAGGCGCGGTCGAGAACACGAAGCTCCGCGCGTGTTGAACCAGCGCATCGATGACCTGGTGCGCGCCGGCGACGAGGCAGCCTTGCCCCCCGAGGGCCTTGCCGCAGGGGTGCAGACGCACCGCCACCACCTCGGCAACCCCCGCCTCGGCCGCAGCACCCGCACCGGACGGACCGACCAAGCCGGTGGCGTGGGCTTCATCGACGATGAGCACCGCCTGGTGGGCCGCGCACAACGTCGCGACCGCGTCCAAGTCCCAACCGTCCCCATCCATCGAATACACGCCTTCCACCACCACCGCGACGAGGCCGTCAGGCTCGGGTCGGGCCGCCGCCAGGGCTTGCGCGAGCGCGGGCAGGTCGAGGTGAGGCACGACGACCCGCCGGGCGCCCGACAACCGCATGCCGTCGATCAAGCTCGCGTGGTTCAACGCGTCACTCACCACCACGTCGCCCCGGCCGAGCAACGCGGTGAGGACCCCGACGGACGCGGCGTACCCCGAACCGAACAGCAGCGTCCGCTCGACGCCCAGCCACGACGCGGCGCGCGCCTCCAGGTCATCGAACACCGGACGGTGTCCTCCGAGCAGCCGACTGCCGCCCGAGCCCACGCCGTAGGCTTGAACCCCGTGCAGCGCGGCCGCGACGACGTCCGGATCGGTGGACAACCCCAGCACGTCATTCGACGAGAGATCGACCCCTTGCGGCGCCTGGAGCACGCGTTGAAGGTCCCGCGCACGCCACGCCGCCGCGCGTGCAGCCAGCCGCGCGGTCAGCGCGTCGGTCATGCGCGCGGCGCAGGCTGCATCGGCTCAAGGCCGAGTTCCGCGAGGAGGGCCCGGTCCTCAGACATGTCAGGATTCGGGGTCGTGAGCAGCTTTTCGCCGTAGAAGATGCTGTTCGCCCCCGCGTAGAACGCCATGGCGGCCGCCTCCCGCGACAAGGTCGAGCGACCCGCTGCAAGGCGAAGCACGGCGTCGGGCATCACGATGCGCGCGACCGCCACCACCCGGATGAACTCGAAGGGGTCGAGCGGCGCCGACGACGAGAGAGGGGTGCCCGGCGCGCGGACGAGCTGGTTGAGCGGCACGCTCTCCGGGTGCGGGTCCATCGTCGCGAGGACGTGAAGCATCCCGACGCGGTCGGACTCGGTCTCCCCCATGCCGAGGATGCCGCCCGAACACAGGCTCACGCCTGCCTCCCGCGCGTGCGCGAGCGTCTGCAGCCGGTCGTCGAACCCTCGCGTGTGCACGACGTCCCCGTAGTACTCGGGGCTCGTGTCGATGTTGTGGTTGTACGCATACAATCCCGCCTGACGAAGCCGCGCGATCTGGTGCGGCTCGAGCATGCCGAGCGTCACACAGACCTCGAGGCCCTCGTTGTGCACCGCCGCGACCATCTCCACCACGCGGTCGAACGCCTCCCCGTCCCGCACGCGACGCCAAGCCGCCCCCATGCAAAACCTGGCCGCGCCCGCCTCACGCGCCCGCCGCGCCGCTGCGACCACGTCGCACACCGCCATCATCGGCTCGTTCGCGACCGCGCCCTCATGGTGCGCCGATTGCGGACAGTAGCCGCAATCCTCCGGACATCCCCCCGACTTGATGTTGGCGAGCGTGGCGAGCTGCACCCGGCCGGCGTCATGGTGGCGCAGATGCAGAGCGCGCGCGCGGTCGAGCAGGGCAAGCAACGGGAGATCGAACAGCGCCTCGATCTCGTCGCGCCGCCAATCGGAACGGACCTCGGGCGTCGTGGCGTTCATCCGGACCTCGCAAGGCGTCTGAATTATCCCGCTGCCGTCCGGCTGGCCCTGCCCGCGCGGTGGCATGACGATAACCATGGGCGAGAAGGATCCTCATGACTGCGCACCGCGACCGTTTGCAACCCCTGATCGAACGCTTTCGCGCGCTCGCGACGCCCGCGCCCGAGGCGGGCTTCGACACCTCGACCCACGGACAGGGCCAGCATCCCCTGCATCTCGTGATTGGGACGATGGTGCATGGCGAGGAATGCGGGACGCTGCCCGGCGTGCTCGCGGTGATGGAAGACCTCGTCGCCCAGCGGCTGACCGTCCCCGGGCGGGTCACGTTCTTCTTGGGCAACGCCGAAGCGGGCCTCGCCAACCAGCGCTTCCTCGAAACGGACCTCAACCGCGAGTTCAGCGCGACGCCGTCCGACTCACACGAAGGCCGGCGCGCCCGGCAGCTCAAGCCGCTGCTCGACGCCGCCGACGTCTTCCTCGACCTGCACCAGACGATTCAGCCCTCTGCCGAACCGTTTTGGATCTTCCCGTTCCAGGTGCCCGGGTGGCAGTGGGCGCGGGCGATCCGCGGCGCCGCCGTGTGGATCACACGGGCCCCGGACGTGACGTTCTCCCTCGCCGGGGTGTGCGCCGACGAGTACGTGCGGCTGGCAGGAAAGCCTGGGTTGACCTTGGAGCTCGGCGAGAAGGGGTTCGACCACGGCGCCGAAGCCCGTGCCGAGGCGGCCGTGCGCCGGGCGATCGCCGTCGCGGCCGCGATCGCCGAAGGTGCGACGCTGCCGGCGCTCGCCGAGGCCGAACCAGAGATCGCCTTCTTCGAAACGGTCCACCGAGAACCGTTCTCCCACGACGCGTTGGCCTTGCGCCCGGGCCTCGTGAACTTCCAGCGCGTCGCGCGCGGTGAGGCGCTTCACGCCCCCGGCACGCCCGCCCTCGTGACGCCGGCCGCCGGCGCCGTCGTGTTCCCGAAGTACCCGCCGATCGTCGACGGACGCTACCAGCAGCCGCTGCCCGCCGAGATCTACCGCATCATCGCGCCCCTCACGGCCCACCCGCTCGATGCCTACGGGTTGCGCGCCACCGGCTAGAGCGGCCGCACGGCGACCACGGCGCCTCGCGACAGCGGCGCGTACAGGTGCGGGAACAGCTGGCCGTCGCGGCTCGTCTCCCATCGAAGCGCGCCCAAGGGCAGCCGCCCGGGGTCGACCGTGAGCAGCACGAGCCCCACGGCGTCGCGAAAGTGCTTGGCGAGGGTGCCGCCGACCTGATGCGCGGCCGACAGGTGGATGTAGCCATCGGCGAGATCGACCGGCGCGCCCTCCCAACAGGTCGCGACCGCGTCCCACGTGGCCGCGTCCGCGATCTTGAAGACGAACGGCACCGGTCCGCCGTGATCCCCGAGCTGTTGCAACAACGCCTGAACCAACGCCTCTGGCGCCTCTGCGGGCAAGAAGTGCCCCGCCGCATCGACGACCTGCAGCCGCGCCGACGTGGCGATCGTGGCCGACGCTTCGGCGACACGGACCGACATGATCCCATCACGCGCTCCCCACACGAGCTGGGTCGGCGCAGCGACGCGCCCTCGAGGAAATCCACCAAAGCGCAGCGCTCGGTACCACATCAGAGGGCCGCGAAAAGCGTCGGCCGAGCTCCATGCTTCACGGCGATACCAACCGAGCTTTGCGGCATCGAACCCCGCGGGCGCCATCGACGCGAGCATCTTGGGGGCGAAGGCGGCCATCAGCTGCTCTGGCAGCCAAGGCACCTGGAACAGCGCCATGTACGACGAGGCGAGCGCCGCGCGCGGCGAACGCCCCCACGCGACCTTGAGCGCCGGCGGGTAAGGACCGTTGGTCACGGTCAGCGTCCGAACGTGTTCGGGATGCGCGACGGCGACACCAAACGCGACCGCGGCACCCCAGTCATGGCCGACGATGTGCGCCGGCCGCGCGTCCAAGTGCCGAAGCAGCGCCGCCATGTCCGCGATCAACGTCGCGATCGCGTAGTCGGCTGCATGGGGCGGGGCGTCCGATCCCCCGTAGCCGCGCTGGTCGGGCACGATCACCCGGTAGCCCGCCTCGGCGAGCGCAGGCGCCACCTCGCGCCAAGCGCCGGCCCACTCGGGGAAGCCGTGCAGCAACAACACCGGCGTCCCGTCCTGCGGGCCGAAGAAGAACACCCGCAACGCGACGTCGTCGGCGACGGGCACACGCGCGACCGCGTCCGGGGACCACATCACAGGTCCGTGTCGTCCGCGGCAAGGACGACCCAGCCCCACTGACGGACAGGCCGGACAGTCCCGTCGACCACCCCCTCCCAGCAGGCGATGTCCACCACCGCACACGCGACGTCCTCGACCCGCACGACCTCCCCCGGGTCCAAACGCTGCCAAGCGCTGACGCGTTCGTCGACGACCGGGCAGCCGTCGCCTTGGACGATCACGCAGGCGACCGGCTCCGCGCGCTCGTTGGCGACGAGCAGCGTGACCGGTCCCTGGACGTCGCCCGGCGGCGGGTCGATCACCACCCCGGTCGCACGTGGGTCATGGTACGTCGCCACGCACCCGCCCAACGCGAGCCCAGCCAGAACCAGGGCGCGCATCAGCCGTCGGCGCCGGCGTCGTCGTAGGTGACGGCCTCGCCATGCGGCCACATCACCCGCCCCGCATCGCTGCCGTCCGGCCGGACGCAGCCCAACCAATGGTACGGGTCTTCCATCACCTTGACGGTGGATTCAATGCCGAACTTCGCGGTGAGACCGTCTGCGATGCGCTCGTCGTAGCTAAACCGCAACGGGAGAACACGCCCGACCTTGACCTCGCCGTTCTCGACGACCGGACGCTCCTCCACCTGCCCGATCATCAGAAACAGCGGACACGTTCCATGCTCGTAGAGGTGGTGGTAGCCCGGCCCCATCCCGACACTGCCAAGGTTGGCGATGAAGCAGCTCGTGTACATGCCGTCGCCCTCGATGAAGAACGCAGGCAACAAGTTGTGGTAGTCCAACCAGCGAATGAGCTTGTTCGCGCCGTCGAGACCCAGCCGCGGGAGCAGGTCGAGCAGATCGAATTCTTTGTCGGACGCCGTCTTTTCGCCGGAACGCTCGTGGGCGACACCGCCGTTGATCCGCTCGGTCAACTGGCGGAAGGTCTCGCCGTCCTGCATCTGGAGCTTGACCGCCGAGAGCTTGGCCTCTTTGTCGAGCTTCTTGCGCTTCATGCTGAAGGTGATCCAGCGTCCCTTGCGGGCGTACATCCGCCGGCCGACGACGAACTGGTTCATCCGTGGGTTCTCGGCGAGCCCGATGTTGATCGCGGCGACGGCGACATGGGTGAGGTTGGCACCGAACGCCTTGCTCTCGCCGAGGAACGCCTCGAGCTTCTCCGCGCGGATCACGCGGTCGAAGTAGACGATCGATTCGTTGCGCGTCGGCATGATGTGGAACATCATCCGCCGAAACTTCGGCACCTTCAGGTACGTGCCGTCGGACCGCGACACCTTGAACTTCGCCGCTCCGAGCAGCCCCATGAGTCCGGCCCCGACGGCCCCGGTGACGGTAGCGAACGCGCCCATGCGACCTCCTGCGCCCTGCTGCAAGACCGGGCTCGCGCCGGCCTAACACCAACTCCGATCGCCGTCGCTGCGGTGACGAACACGCCAACCCGCACCGGGTGCGTGGCCCCTGCGTGACAGTAGGTTACCCCCGCCGACCCTGAGGAGGTCGACATGAGCCAGCAGGAAGAAGTCGAGTACGAGACCGTCACGCTCACCGACGAGGAGGGCAACGACCGCGAGTTCGCGCTGCTCACCTTGGTCGAGCTCGAAGAGGGCACGTTCGCCGTCCTCGCGCCGCTTGATCAGCTCGAGGCGATGGAGTCGGAGGAAGACGAGGGCCCGGGGTTTGACCTCTACGCCTTCGCCTACAAGGAGACCGACGAGGGTGTCGACCTCGACCCGGTCGAGGACGAGGCGCTGCTCGAGCGCGTGTTCGAGGTCGCCGAGGAGATCCTGTTCGGCGACGAGCTCGAGGACGAGGATGAGGACGACGACGACGACTCCGAGGACGACGTCGAGAACTGAGCCGTCCTACGCGCGCGCCGCGGCGAGCTCTCGCTCCGCTTCCCGGCGCGCCGCCCACACGGCGGCCGCCAAGCTCGCCTGTCCGCGCGCTCGCAACAGGTTGTGATCGCCGGCGGACGCAAACTTTGTGCGGTCCCAACCGAAGTAGCGCTCTGCGAGCGCGTCTGCGGCGAACCGCATCGCAAGCTCGGCCGCGATGCGCGCCGTGCCGACGACCAGGCTCGCCCATTCGTCGTCCGTCGGCCCCCATCCGCGTGCAGCGGCGGCGTACCCGCGCATGGCGGCGCCAAAGGTCGGTAGGTCAAACCCAATCGACGCGGCGTCCTCCCCGCCCCTGCCGCACCAGCTCCGCATCGCATCGCCGAGCTCGGCGTCGAGGGTGCCGTGGGCGAGGGTGTCGAGGTCGATCAACGCCACGGCCGTCTCGCCGTCGAAGCGAACATTGGACAGCTTCAGGTCGCCGTGCACGATGCGGGTGGGCAGCGCGGCGGGGGTGTCCCGCGCGATCTGGGCGTACAGCTTGCCAAGTTGGTCGGCCAGTGCGGCGACCTCATCGTGATGACGGTGGCCGCGGTGCTCGACGACCGCGCCCTGCAGGGCCATCAGACGCGCAGCGGTGTCGTGAGGCGCGGGACGAACGTGATGAAACGTCCAGTCGACGCCGGCGAGGGCGCCGTGAAAGCGCGCGACCAACCCGGCCGCAGACGCCACGTGGGCCAGGGACGGTGCGACGTCGTAGGTCGATGACCCCACCACGCTCATCATCCGCCAACACCCGTCCTCGGCCTCGTGCCACAACGCCCCGGCCCGCGTGCGGATCAACCGCGGCGTGACCAGACCTGCCGCGCGGACAAACGGCATCAGACCATCGGTGTCGAGGTGCACGGTCGGCCGGAACACGCCGCCGTGAAGCCGTTGCAGCACGGCCACCGTCTCTCCGCGGTCATCCGAGAGCAGGAAGGTCGTGTTGATCAGACCGCTGCTCGCCGGACGCAACGCCCCGGTCTGCGCGACGTCCCACGCCGAAAGGGCCGCGCGCGCCGCGTCGGTCACGAGAGCCACGCTGGCCACACCGCGCCCGTCAGCGCGACGCTCTCGGCCCACAGTCGATCTTGATCCTCGACACGGTGGCTGCGGGCGTTGCTGCGCACCCGCACCGGCGCCCCGCGCAGCTCGAACCAGCCAGACGGCCCGTAGTACGCCCCGGAGGGCGCGTCGGCGTCGGTCGCCGCACGGAGCGTGGGGAGGGCCCCCGCGGCGGCCGACTGGGCCACCAGCCGATTGCCGAGGCGCATGGCAGCGATCTCGAACGCCGAGCCCCGTTGTTGGGGGGCGACCACCTGCAGGTTCGTGTCGGCGTAGCCAGGATGCGCACAGAGCGCGCGCACCGGGCTTTCGACGGCCCGCAGCCGCCGATCGAGGGCGTAGGTGAACAGAAGGTTGCTGAGCTTGCTCTGTCCGTAGGCGAGCCAAGGTTGGTACCGGCGCGACCGTTGCAGGTCGTCCCACCGCATCCAGCCGAAGTGATGGGCCGAGGACGCCACCGTCACCACGCGCCCCGCCGGTGCGGCCTGCACCAGGCCAAGCAACGCGGCCGTCCAAGCGAAGTGCCCCAAATGGTTGGTTCCAAACTGGATCTCGAACCCGTCCACCGTACGGCCCTGAGGCACCGCCATCACGCCCGCGTTGTTGATCAGCCCATCGATCGGCCGTCCCTCGGCGAGCAAGGTGGCCGACGCCGCGCGGACCGAGGCGAGATCCCCGAGATCGAGCGCGAGGAGCGTCAGCTTCGCCCCCGGTGCCCGCTCGCGGATCCCGTCGGCGGCGGACGCGGCCTTGGCGGGGTTTCTGCACGCCATCACGACCTCGCCCCCCCGCGACGCGAGCGCGCGGGCGGTCTCCCACCCGAGGCCGCTGTTCGCCCCGGTGACGACAAAGCGACGCCCCGACAGGTCGGGTAGGTCCGCCTCAGTCCACGACATCCGCCACCTCGCGCGCGACGACCGTCACGGTCAACGTCGGCAACCCAGGGAACGTCCCGACCAACGTCTGTCCAACACCCACCGGACCGACGCCCGAGGGCGTCCCGGTGTAGATCAAGTCCCCAGGCCCCAACGTCATCCACGCGCTGAGCTGCGCGATCAGCTCGGGTACCGACCACAACAGCTGGGCCAGGTCACCGCGCTGCCGCTCGACCCCGTCAACGCACAGCACCAACGGTCCCTCGGTAGGGGCGCCGAACACGGCGGCCGGGACGAGAGGGGTGCAGATCGCCGAACCGTCGAAGTCCTTCCCCGCGGCCCAGGGTCGACCTGCCTTCTTGGCGGCACCCTGGACGTCTCGCCGGGTCATGTCCAGCCCCAACCCCCACCCGACGACACACGCCGCGCCTTGCGCCGGGGTCAGACCAGCGCCCCCACATCCGAGCGCGATCACGACCTCAAGCTCGTGGTGGCAATCGGACGTCGCGACGGGGTACGGCCACGAAGTCGGCCCATCCGCAAGGAACAAGGCTGGCAAGGACTTGGTGAAGTGAAACGGCGGCTCCCGGACGTCGGCGCCCATCTCGGCCGCGTGCTCGGCGTAGTTGCGGCCGATGCACAAGATGCGACGGACGGCGAAGTCCCCACCTCCGAGCATAGGGACCGTCGGCAGCGTGTTCGACATGAAGGCTCCTTGGCCACGGCGCGATAACCGTCCGCTCGGAGGCGTTCATGGAGGGTGAAGACCGGAGCGCTTGGTGGATCCCCGTCGTCGCGGGCGCGGCCGTCGTCGTCGCCTTCGCGTGGTGGACGCACGCCTCGGCGCCCCTGCCAACCCCAGCGCCCGCACCCCGCGCCGACGACGCCGACCGAGCGACCCCGCCCACACCGACGCTGGCGCCCGAGGGAGCACCTCCGCTTGGCCCGACAGCGGTAGGCCCCAGCGAGGTTGCGGCCGCGGCGTCGCCGATCGAGGACCCCTCTTGGGCCGAGCTAGGACCCAACGCCGGGCTCGCCCCGGTCGTCGGGACGCGCGAAGCGATGGCCACCGCGGCGACGGTCGCCGCCGACCGCGCCGCCGACCGGGCGATGGGTCGCCTCGAGCGCGCCGTGGCGGCGCTCCCCAGCCACGGCCAGTGGACGCCCGACGTGCGACTCAAGGTCGAGGCCGAGCTCGACGCGGTGGCCGACGCGCTCGACGAGGGCGTCCGCAGCGTCGTGGACCGCAGCCAGCCGCTGGGGGTCGTGGTCCCGAACATGGACGCCCTGGCCGAACAAGCGGCCCAGCGCATCGCCGACGTCGTGGGCGAGCCGGTGACGCTGACGCCGCTCGAACCCGTCCCGACCGCACCCGGCGCAGGCACCTGGGAAGGCATCCCGATCGACGCGTGGGCCGCGCCGACGCCGTCTCCGTAGCCACGGCGCCCGGGCGCCGGTGCGCCGGTGCGGCCCGGCGTCACCGTGCGGGTGGGTCTTGCAGGGCGGGTTCCGTCGGTGCTTGGAGCGAGGGCTCGCTCTGCGCGTCGATCCTCGCTTCGATCTCGGCCGCCGAGGGGAGCTCGTCGGGGTCGTCACCCATCGGTCCGAACACGGAGGGTCGCATGCCTTGGCCGAGCGCGTCGAGCTCTGCTGCCCAAGCGTCCAACCAAGCGACCTGACCGGGCTGCGCGGCCCGCCAAGCAGCGCGGTCCGCGTCGACTTGGTCAAGGACGCCCTGTAGGTTCGCCGGGGTGAGACGAACGCCGAAGCGATCGTCCCATGTCTCGACGTCGGCGTTCCCGGACGAACGGACCAACTCTGGATCTTCCTCATAGATGAGGCGCGCCATCACCAGCCAGCCGAGACGGCCGCTCTGATGGCTCACGTCCACCCACCACGGCGACGCGGGGCTGTCGCCACCGACCGGCATCGGATCGGTCGCAAACTTGTGGTACGTCGAAAAGTCCCACAGCTGCACCCGCTCCCCGAAGCGCTCCGCGACCTCCTCGGTCAACCGCCGCTTCCAAGCGTGCTCAGCCTCGGTCCGCCCCGTTCGCGCCTCGGCCTCGAGCAGCAACGCATGGATCGGCGGGATCACGACCACAGCGCGCATCCCGTCCCGCAGCGCAGACTGCACCATGTCGAGGTAGGCGTCCATCGTCTCGTCGTCCCCCGTCCACCCGGTGTACAGGTGTGGATTTTCGAGGAACCGGTAGATTTCGAGTCGGTTTCCGGCCAGTTGGGTGCGTGGGATTCGCGCGGAGGGCTTCCCGATCGGGTGCCCCATCACCTCGGCGGAGGCCTTCAGCGCGTCGAGCGAGGTCAGCCCCCACAAGTAGTAGGTAAGCAGGGACCGATCGTCGTTGAAGCGAGACTGCGCGAAGTCCCCATTGCTTCCGCGCGCGGGGTTGAAAATATGGAAGTCGGCGAAGAAGACGGTGAACTTCGGCCGCTTCAAGGATCGCACCCGGTCGAAGATCTCCACCTGCTCCCAGACGCTGGTTCCCCCGACCGCTGCGTTGCAGACCGTCTTGCCCCCCCAATCGGGGACGTCGTACCCGTAGCCGTGCATGGTGCGGCTGCTGCCCATCAGCACCACCTGGCACTTCTCGGTCACCCGTTCGCCGGCGCTGACGCGCGACCAGAACACCGGGTCGCGAGGCACATGAGGAAGGTGCCACCGTCGGAAGATGCCGAATGGGTCCACCACGACGTTGACGAACACGACCGGGAACAGGAGCAAGCCGGTCAGCAGCGCGACGAGGCGGAGGTAGCGTTGGGGTTCCATGCGCGCCTCAGAAGTTCCAGTAGAGGAACGCGCCGGCGCGGTCAAGGACCGTCACCGAGGCCGCGAACAGCGCAGCGGTCACCGCGCCCCACACCCACGTGGGCTGCCAAGCGAGCCATGCCGGGCCCGTGAGCCGATCGATCGGGCGCCACCGCCACGCGGGATCGTGGTGACGGAACAGCTGCTGGGTCGTGGGGAGCACCTGGGTCCACACCGTGAGCGCGAGGAAGCCGACCAGCCAAGACACCGGGAACGCGCCGAGCCCCGCCGGCCCCACCCCGACAAGCGCCTCGTAGAGCAAGCCGGCGTCGGACAACGCCTGCCCCCGGAACAACGGCCACGACGAGAGCATGCACAGCCACAGCAACGCGCGCCCGAGCCCAACGCCGAGCGGCGTGTCCGGAAGCGTCCACCCCCGGGCCCGCAACAAGGTGTGGACGTAGACGATACCGCCCATCTGCAGGCCCCAGAACACGAACGTCCAACCCGCGCCGTGCCAGATGGCGGCGACGAACAACGTCAGGAACTGGTTGCGGGCCTGCATCCATGGGCCCCCCGTGTTCCCACCCAATGGGACGTACAGGTAGTCACGCAGGAAATGGCTGAGCGACAGATGCCACCGACGCCAGAACTCGCTCAGGGAGTCCGAGCGGTAGGGCGCCTCAAAGTTGACCGGCAGCCGCATCGCGAACATGCGGGCGAGGCCGAGCGACATGTCGGAGTAGCCCGAAAAATCAAAGTAGAGCTGAAAGTGCCAGGCGAACATGCCGAGCCAAGCGATCGCCGTGGTCGGGGGCTCGCCCGCGTGCACACCGCCGAACACCCGGTCGACTTGAGGCGCCATCAGGTCCGCGATCAGCACCTTCTTCGAGAGCCCCACGACGAACAGCGACGCCCCCACCGCAAGGTCGTCTGCGGTCGGCCGTCTCCGCTCCGCGACCTGCGGCAGGATGTCCCGGTGGTGGATGATCGGTCCTGCGATCAGCTGCGGGAAGAAGGAGACGAAGAAGGCGTACGCGAGGCCGTCATGCTCCCTGCACAGCCCGCGACGCGCGTCGACGAGGTAGGCGACCTGTTGAAACGTGAAGAAGCTGATCCCGATCGGCAGCGACCAGCCCGGCCCCGTCAGCGCCGGGCCGCCGAGTTGCCCAACGATCTCCAGCACCCAGTCCAAGTACTTGAAGACGAACAACAGGGATAAATTCGCGGCGACGCCCCATCGCAGTGCGCGATCGCGCACGCGTTCCGCGCGGGCGTCATCACCGAGGACCTGACCCAAGCCAAAGTTGGCCACCATCGAAGCCAGGAACAACAACAAGTAGGGCGGGTACCACCACGCGTAAAACACGAGGCTCGCGAGGACGAGCACCCACAGCGCGGCGCGTGGGCTGCGGCGATCGGCCGCCCGCCAAAGGCTCCACGTGACAGGCAGCAAGCCGAAGATGAAGTCGTGGCTATGAAACAGCATGGCCCACCACGTGCCCAGCCTATGGCATCGACGCGCGGCGTACAACCGCGGCGCGACAACGCCGACCGCGCCAACGTCGAGGCCCCCGCGCACCTGCCGGGATCCCGACGTACAATGGCCGAGGGATGGGAGGAGACGTGACGCAGCGGCGTGCAGCATCGGACACAGCCACGCGGGGCGGCCACCGGCGCGCCATGCTGTGGAGCGTCGCGCTGCTGTCGTGCGCGGGCTGCACCCGAGCGGCCGTCGACAAGGGCGCCGAGGGCCCGCCTCCAGCCGACGACTCGCTCCCCGGAGCTGTGGGAGACACCCCGGCGCCCGGCACCGATCCCGATGCGCCACCGACGGGCGACACACCGGACGCGCCCAGCGGAACCGACACGCCGAGCCCCGACACGCCGAGCCCCGACACGCCGACCGCCGACGACGGTCCCAGCGACACCGCCACGCCGCCGCTTCCCGCGGGCGAGGACACCCCACCCGCCGACAGCCCGATGGACCCCCCGGCCGCCCCACCCGATCCACCTTCGTTCGGCGCCGGCTTCGCGGAGGTTGGACTCGCGAACTGGACGGCCCAAGGGATCACCGTCCAACTTCCCGATGTCGCTGGCGGCGAGATGGGCGAGCTCGTGACGGCCCAGCTGGCCGACCTCGATGCCGATGGCGTCCGCGAACTGATCCTCTCCGAAGTGTTCCGCCCGACGCCGAGCCCGAATTGGCACGCCGTCCTTCGCCGTGGCGCGAGCAGCGACGCTTGGACCGTCGACGGCCCGCTCTCCGACCTCCTGACGAGCGTCCGTCGCGGCGTCGTCGGCGCCTACGACCTCGACGAGGACGGCGCGGTCGACCTGCTCCGCGCAGCCTTCGACGCACCGATCCAGCTTCGTCGCGGCACCGGATGGCTCCAACGCGATGGCGGCATCCCGACGGCCCAGCAGCCGCGAGGCGGTTGGCTTCACGTGACCGTCACCGACCTCGACCGCGATGGCTGGATCGACGTCGTGTTTGCCCCCAACGTCTGCGGCCGAACCACCGAGGTGATCGTTCCGTTCCTGCGCACGGCGGTCGACGAATGGACCTGGATCGATGACCTGTTCGACACCAGCCCGCGCGTCGGTGCGACGGCGCTGGGGACGATCCCCGGGCACGACGGCGCGCCGGACCGGCTCGTGATGTCCGGCGCAGGATGCGAGGCCGCCGACCACGCGCCGATGATCCTCGAGCCCACCGGACTGCTCCAAGGGCGACCGACGTGGACCTACGTCGACCCGTTCCCGATGGACGCTTTGTTCCGCTACGACCCCAGCGCGCCATTCCTGCCGATCGGGGCGCGGCGGCCGATGGGGTCCGCGGTGTTCGATGTCGAAGGCGACGGCATCTGGGAGTTCGGGACGACGCTCGCCGACCCGCTGTTCCACGCCTTCCGCATCCTGCCAGGCCTTTGGGAGGACCTGACGCCGGGCTTCGCGACGCCCTACCCGATCGGCGGGAACCAAACCTTCCAACTCCCGTGGGCCATCGGACCGATCGACCTCGATCGCGACGGCCGCATCGACCTCATGATCGCGCTCGGCGATGACTTTGGCGCCTTCGCCGCACCGGTGCGCAACGGCCCCTACCTGCCGATGGTCCTGTGGAATCACGGCCAGGGCGGGTTCTCCGAGGGCACCGATGGCCTCGACCTCGGACCCGCCGGCTGGCTGCATACCCTGGCGATCGACGACCTCGACGACGACGGCGACCCGGACGTGCTCGTCGGCGGCATCGGGGACCTTCCACGCCTGCTCCGCAACGACGTCGACACGGGCGGCGGCAGCTTCGGCGTCGCGTTGCGTGGCACGACCTCCAACCACCTCGGGATGGGGGCACGGCTCCACGTCGAGGTGCCGGGGTTGCCGGACCAGTGGCAGTTGCTGGGGGCGACCGGCACCGAAGGCCATGCGCCGCCCGAGCGCCTGTTCTTCTCGACCGGTGCCGAAGGGTTCGCGACCCGCCTGACGATCGATTGGCCAAGCGGCCTGCGTCAGGTCGTGGGTCCTTTGGCAGCGGGCGCCACGCACACCGTCGTCGAGCCGTCCACGCTCACGCTGTCCGAGCCCGACCGGCACGCGCCCGCAGACGGCGCCGCCGAGATCACGGTGACGGTCACGCCGCGCGACACGGCGGGAGCCGCCCGAGCGGCCGCCGTGACGATCGAGCTCGACGCCACGCTCTCGGGAGGCAGCTGGACAGGTCCGGCGACCACGTCCGGCACGACCGTCACCCGCACGCTCCGCGCCCCCACGACGGCCGCGCAAGATCGCATCGTCGTCACCCTCGACGGCGTCCCTCTCGGCGTCGCTCCCCGCGTTTGGTGGGATGCACCATGACACCGAGGACCCACCGGCCGCTGGCGGCGCACCTCTTCGCGCTCGTCCTTGCGTGCACCCCGCCGACCGACGACGCCGCGAAGTCGACCGGCCCCGACACCGCCGACGACGCCTCCCCGCCCAACACGACCGACACCACCGACACGCCAGACGCATCTGGCGACACCCCGACCGCCGACACGCCCAGCGACACCCCGACGGCAGGCGACACCGCCCCCGAAGCCCCCGCGCCCACGCCCCCGGGCTTCGGCGCCGGGTTCACCGAGGTTCTCCTCGCGACCCTGCTCTCCGATGGGGCGTCCGCGCCCCCGTCGAGCATCCCGAACCGCGAGCTCGGCGAGTTGACCACCGTGCTGCCGGCCGACCTCGACGCGGACGGCAGCGTCGAGCTGATCGTCTCTGAGGTGCTGATCGGCAGCGCGCCGCCGAACTGGCACGCCGTGTACCGGCGCAACGGCAGCGGGGCGTGGACGTACGACGCAGTCTGGACGGCCAAGCTCCGGACCGTCCGTCGCGGGGTGGTGGGGGCGCTGGATCTCGACGACGACGGGGCCGTCGACCTGTTGCGTGCCTCGTACGAGGCCCCGATCACGCTCGCGCGGGGGACGACGTTCCAGCCCCAACTCCCTGCGATGCCCGAGGGCTTGCGGCCGCTCGGCGGCTACCAACGGGTCGGCGTCGCCGACCTCGATCGGGATGGCTGGCTCGACATCTGGTTCCTGCCCAACAGCTGCTCCAACACCACGGCGCGGGCGGCGCTGGCGTTCTACCGCACCGGCGTCGCGACCTGGACCTGGGTCGACGGCGTGTTTCCCGAAGACCTGCGTCCCAACGCCTACGCGCTCGGCGCGTTCCCGGGCTTCGACGGCGCACCGGACCGGTTGTTGTGGGTCGCGTCAGGATGCGAGGCCACCGATCATCCTTCGACCATCCTCGAGCCTGTGGGCGCGCTTGCCGGACGCACCGTGTGGGGTCACGTCGACCCCTTCCCGATGGGTTCCGTGTTCCGCTACGACCCCACCGCGCCCTTCATGCCCCTCGGCGCCCGCCAGCCGATGGGGGCGGCCCTGTTCGACCTGCACGGCGATGGCGTGTTCGAGTACCTCGTCTCGCTGTCTGACCCGTACCTGCACGGGTTTTCGACGGGCCTCGCAGGGTGGACCGACCTGACCCCCACCTTGGCCGACCCCCTGCCGTTCGGGCCGAACCAGACGTTTCAACTCCCTTGGGCGATCGGGCCTATCGATCTCGACCGCGACGGGCGCGCCGACGCCGTCGTCGCGCTCGGAGACGACATGGACGCCTTCACCGCACCGGTCCGCAACGGGCCGTACGCGCCGCTGGCGATGTGGAACGACGGCCTCGGCCACCTCGTCGACGTCTCCTCGAGCCTGCCGCTCGGCACACCGGGTTGGCAGCACACGTTGCGCGTCGACGACATCGACGGCGACGCCGACCCCGATCTGCTGGTCGGTGGCATCGGGGACCTGCCCCGCGTGTTGCGCAACGACGTCGACACCGGTGGCCGCGTCCTCGCTGTGCGACTGCACGGAACGACCAGCAACGCACACGGCTTCGGCGCGCGCTTGCGGCTGCAGGTGGCAGGCCTCCCCGACCAGTGGCAGCTCCTTGGCGCGACGGCCTCCGAAGGCTTGGTGCCCTCGGAGTTCGCGTACTTCGCGCTCGGTCCCAACGACGAGACGACACGGCTGACGATCGATTGGCCGAGCGGTGTGCGACAGGAGGTCGGACCCCTACAGGCCGGCCAAACCCACCACATCACCGAGCCTGAGACCATCCACCTGTCCGAAGTGGACCGGCACGCGCCCGCCGATGGCGTGTCGGAGATCGTGGTGTCGGTCACACCGCGCGACGCGCAGGGGGCACCACGCGCCGCCGCCGTCACGATCGAGACCGACCCCGCCACGAGCGTCGGCGCGCCATGGATGGGCGCGGTGACCGCGGTCGGCGACCACTACGAGCGCCGCCTGCGCGCCCCGACCCTTGAGCACGCGACCCGGATCCTCGTGACGATCGACGGGATCCCCAGCGGCATCGCCCCTAGGGTATGGTGGGACGCACCCTGAGGAGTCGACCATGAGCGCGTGGCGCGACCTGTTCTCCGCCCGCATCGTCGCTTGCGTCGGGCTCGGGTTTGCGTCGGGCCTGCCGCTGTACACCACCACCCAGCTGGTGCCCGCATGGTTGACCGCGCAGGGCGTCGACCTCACCTCGATCGGCCTGTTTGCGTTGGCGGGTACGCCGTACGCGTGGAAGTTCCTCTGGGCGCCGCTGCTCGATCGCGCGCTGCCCGCCAACCTCGACCGTCGGCGCACGTGGGCCGCGATCCTCCAAGGGGTTCTGCTGCTCGGCCTCGCCGGCTTCGCTTGGCTCGAACCGTCCATCTGGGCCTCCGACTTGATGCGGGCTGGCGTGCTGACGGTCCTCGTGAGCTTCGCCTCTGCCAGCCAAGACATCGTCGTCGATGCGTGGCGTCGAGAGCTCCTGACCGACCGAGAGCTCGGACACGGCACCGCCTGGTTCGCCAACGCCTACCGGGTCAGCCAACTCGTTCCGGGCGGCCTCGCCCTCATTCTGGCCGACCACGCCCCGTGGTCCACGGTGTTCGCTGTCACCGCCGGGTTCATGGCGCTTGGGCTGCTCACCACCTGGCTTGCTCCTGAACCCGTGGAGCACGTGGCACCACCGCCTGGCTTGCGCGACGCGGTCGTGTTGCCCCTACAGCACTTCCTCACGGCGCGAGGCTGGTCTGGGTCTGCGGCGTTCCTCGCCTTTCTCGTCCTCTTCAAACTCGGAGACGCCTTCGCCACGTCGATGGTGACCCCGTTCTACCTCAGCATCGGCTTCACCCCGACCGAGATCGGCACCGTCGCCAAGGTCGTCGGCCTGTGGTCGACGGTCGCCGGAGCCACTGTCGGCGGCGCGCTGATGACCCGCATCGGCATTCACCGTGCCCTGTGGCTGTTCGGCGCGGTCCAGGCCGTCAGCGTGCTCGCGTTCTCGGCCCTCGCCGCCGCCGGCCCGTCGCTGCTCGGCTTGAGCCTCGCGGTCGCGGCGGAGTACCTCGGCGTGGGCCTCGGCAACGCTGCCTTCCTCGCCTTCGTTGCGAGCCGTACCGATCGCGCCTACGCGGCGACCCAGTACGCCCTGTTCAGCGGCGTGGCCGCGCTGCCGCGCACGCTCTTTGCAGCCAGCGCCGGCTGGTTGGTCCAGGCCGTCGACAACGACTGGACGCTGTACTTTGCGTTGTGCAGCATGCTGGCCTTGCCGGGCCTCGCGATGGTGCCCCTCGTCGCACCGTGGCCTACGACGAACGCCGACGAGCCACAGGATGCCACGCCGCGTGCGCGCGTTACCGCTCCCTCGATGACCCCCACACGTCGTGCCTTTCTTCAGACCAGCGCCCTCGGTGCCGCCGCCCTCACGGTCGGTGGCCTCGGCGTAGGACTGCGTCCTGGACGCGTCGTCGAGCCCTCCCGCCCCCTGCGCGCCCTGACGCCGAGGGCCTTCTCGGTGATCGCGGCCGTCGCCGAACGCGTCAATCCCGGCGGGCCCTCGCTCGCGGGACGGCCCGACTTCCCTGCGGCGGGGAGACTCGGGGTCGCCGAAGCGGTCGACGACCTGCTGGCGACCTGTCCGCCCGGGATGGTCGCCGAGGTCGAGCAGGCCTGCACGTTGTTCGAGAACCCGTTGACCAACCTCCTCGTCGCGGGGACACCGACTGCGTTCACCGCGATGGATGCCGTGGCACAAGACCGCGTGCTGGAGGGCTGGCGGACGAGCCCGATCGGCCTGCGTCGCCAGGTCTACAAGGCCCTCCGCACGCTGACGGCGAGCGCCTATTACGCCCGGCCCGAGGTGTGGCCCGCGCTCGGCTACGCCGGTCCGCTCGCAGCGGCGATCGTGACGCCCGCAGCGCAGACAGCCGCCCCAGCGCAAGGAAGCCCCCCATGACCGGCACGCTCCGAACCGCAGCGGACCTCACCGAGGACGTGCACCTGCAAGCCGACGTCGTGGTGGTCGGCTCTGGCGCGGGAGGCGCAGTCCTCGCTGCCGGCCTCGTCGCGCAGGGACTTCAGGTCGTGATGATCGAAGAGGGGGACTACGCGACGCGGGCCGACTTCCGCGGCTCCGAAGCAGAGTCCTTCCCGAAGCTGTACCAAGAGCGCGGGACGCGGGCGACGGCGGACCAAGCGATCACGATCCTGCAAGGCCGCAGCGTCGGCGGCTCGACGACGGTCAATTGGACGACGTGCTTTCGCACGCCTGAACGCATCCTCGCGCACTGGCGCGACGTCCATGGCCTCGCCCTCACGGAGGCCGAGCTCGCCCCCCACTTTGAGGCCGTCGAGGAGCGACTTTCGATCGCCGAGTGGCCGGAGGCGTTGGCGAACGCGAACAACCACGCCCTGCTGGCAGGCGCCCGCAAGCTCGGCTGGGAGGTGCGTCCGCTGCGCCGAAACGTGAAGGGGTGCGCGAACAGCGGCCTGTGCGGGGTCGGCTGTCCGGTCGACGGCAAGCAGGCGATGGCGATCACCTACGTGGCCGATGCCCTCGCGGGCGGGATGACCCTGCTCGCCAACGTGCGCATCGACCGCATCGTCCACGAGGACGGTCACGCGAGCGGGGTCATCGGCCGCGTGTTCCGGTCCACCGACGCGGACGCTCACGGCCCGGTCGTGCGCGTCGACGCCAAGGTCGTCGTCAGCAGCGCCGGCGCGATCAACGGTCCCGGCCTGCTGCTGCGGTCCGGCATCACGGCTGGCGGACGCGTCGGCCGCCGTACCTTCTTGCACCCCGTGATCGGCCTGTTCGGGCGCATGCCGACGCCGGTGGCACCTTGGTCGGGCGCGCCGCAGTCGATCGGCAGCCACCAGCACATCGACCGCGGACCCGACAAGATGGGGTTCTTCCTCGAGGCCGCACCGCTTCAACCGATGCTCGCCGCCGTCGCGTTCAACGCGTTCGGCCGAAGGCAGCACGACTTGATCGCGCAATTGGAGTACGCCAACGCGATCATCGCGCTGTCGGTCGACGGCCTGGTCCCCGGCGACGACGGTGGGACCGTCCGGTTGCGCGATGACGGTCGACCCGTCGTCGACTACCCGATCCGTCCCGCCCTCCTCGAGGCGTTCGCCGCAGCGCACCGCGCGGTCGCCGAGGTGCAGCTCGCCGCCGGGGCGCAAACGGTCGCCAGCCTGCACGTCGAGAGCGTCGTGGTGTCGAACCCGGCCGAGCTCGGCGCGTTCGACGCCGCCCCGTATGGCGCGCACGAGCATGCGATCTTCTCCGCGCACCAGATGGGAGGCTGCGCGATGGCCGCGACCGAGGACCGCGGCGTTGTGGACGCGGAGCACCGGGTGTTCGGCTTCTCCAACGTGTTCGTCGTCGACGGCTCGGTGCTCCCCACGGCGCTTGGCGTCAACCCGAGCGAGACGATCTACGCACTCGCGCACCGCGCGGTCCCGTTCGTCGCGGCGGCGGCGCGCGGGTGAGTCGGCGCCTGGACGCCGCCGTCGGCCGGTTGGAACGCTTCGCGCGGCGCTTGCCCGAGCCTTTGGCGCTGTTCTTCGCCACGTGGGTCGCGGTGGTCGCGGCCAGCCACATGCTCGCTGGCGCGACGGCGAGACCAGAGGCTGGCACACCGATCGCAGTCGTCGATCTCCTCTCCGAGCCACAGTTGCCCTGGCTCCTCACCTCGGTGGCGAGGAACCTTCTGGACTTTCCACCCCTCGGATCGGTGCTCGTCCTCGCGATCGCCGTAGGCGTCGCGGAGCAAGTGGGCCTCCTCGACGCCGTCCTGCGCCGAGGCGTCGGCGCGCTGCCCAAGCCCGCCCTGCTACCCGGCGCCGTCGCGCTCGGCGTGGCCTCGACGCTCGCCGGTGACGCGGGCTACCTCGTGCTGCCGCCGCTCGTCGCGGGCGCCTTCCTACGCGCCGGTTTGCCACCGCTCGCGGGCGTCCTCGGGACGACGATCGGCATCGGCCTTGGCTACGCCGCCAACCCGCTGCTGATCCCGCTCGACCCCTTGCTCGCGGGCATGACGACGGCGGCCGCGCAGGCGACCGCACCGGGCCTGGAGGTGGCCGCCACCGCGAACCTGCGGTTCACCGCGCTGTCGGCGCTCGTGGTGGTCAGCACCGCGACCCTCGTGCTTCAGGCGATGCTGCCGTCGCTCGGAAGCGCTGCGGCGCCCGCGGGCGAGGCCGTCGACGAGGCCCAACCTGGGGACCCAGCAGCCGCCCTCTGGGCTGCAGGCGTCGTCGCCAGCGCGTGGGCGCTCGCCGCGTGGCTCCCCGACGGCCCGCTTCAGGGGACGATTCTGCGCCCTGACGGCCGCCAAGTTCCCGCTTGGGCCGACGCGACCGTTCCGGCCGTCGCCACGACGATGTTCGTCGCCGCCTGCGTCCATGGCCGACGCACAGGCAAGCTGCCCGACTTCGCCGCCCTCCAGACGACCTTGCAGCGCGCCGCGGAGGGCGTCGCCGGCTACCTCGTGCTCGCGCTCGTCGCCGGACAGACGCTGGCGGTGTTCGGACGATCCCAACTCGCAGCGTGGCTGTCGGTCGGCGTGGCGGACGCCACACGGGCGGTCGGCCTTGGCGGCGCCGGCGTGCTCCTCGGCGTGCTCGGCGCCGGCGCGGCGGTGGACGTCGTGCTCTCGAGCGCCAGCGCGAAGTGGGCGCTGTTCGCGCCCGTCCTCGTCCCCGCCGGCCTGCAGCTCGGGGTTCCTCCCGATTTCGTCCAGATGGCCTACCGCATCGGCGACGCGTGCATCAACCCGGTGGGTCCGCTCAACCCGTACCTGCCGATCGTGCTCGTCACCGTGCGCCGCTACCGACCCGATGCCACGCTCGGCAGCCTGATCGCGTGGCTCGCACCGATGGCCATGGCGTGCATGGCCACGTGGACCGCGGCCCTGATGCTCGCATGGACCTTTGGCATGGACCTCGGGCCGGGCTGACCCCCACGGGGCTCAGCCCTTCGCGATCTTCGCAGCGCTCATCGCGGTCGCGAGCACGCTGGTGACGTCGGCCACGTTGCTCGGGATGATCATCGTGTTGCTCTTCTGCGCGAGCCCGCTGAACGCCTCGATGTACTGCTCCGCCACGCGAAGCTGAACCGCCTCGGTGCCGCCCGCCTGCTGGATCGCCTCGGCGACCTTGCGAATCCCCGTCGCCGTGGCTTCGGCGCGCGCGATGATCGCCGCCGCCTGACCTGCGGCCTCGTTGATCTGCTGCTCCTTGTAGGCCTCCGACTTCTTGATCACCTGCTGCTTCTCGCCCTCGGCGTGGTTGACCGCCGAATCGCGCTCGCCCTCCGAGGCCAAGATCTGGGCGCGCTTCTCTCGCTCGGCACGCATCTGCTTTTCCATCGCAGCGATCACGTCACGGGGCGGCGTGATGTTCTTGATCTCGTAGCGCAGGACCTTGACGCCCCACGGCGATGTGGCGCGCTCGAGCTCCGAGATGACGGCGTGGTTGATCGAGGAGCGCTCCTCGAAGGTGCGATCGAGCTCGATCTTGCCGACCTCCGAACGGAGCATCGTCTGCGCGAGCTGCGTGACGGCGAAGGTGAGGTTGGCCACACCGTAGGTGGCGCGCTCCGCGTCGAGGACCTGCAGGTAGAGGATGCCGTCGATGCCCACTTGGACGTTGTCGCGGGTGATGCAGATCTGCTCCGGGATGTCGAGCGCCATCTCGCGAAGGTCCCACTTCGAGCGGATCACGTCGACGAACGGGACGAGCAGGTGAAATCCAGCTTGGAGCGTGCCCGAGTACTTCCCGAGGCGCTCGATCACGTAGGCGTTCTGCTGCGGCACGAGGATCGCCGTCTTGACGATTACGATGACGGCCAGCAGCGCCAGACCGATGAAAAAGACCGACATAGGGACCTCCGAAGGCTTCAGGCAGGGACGACGACGAGCGCGATGCCGTCGAGCGCGGTGACTTTGCAACGTTCGCCCGGCGCCAACGCGACGTCACCGGCGTTGTGCGCCGTCCACGTCGTGCCGTGCAGGCTGACTTGGCCGGACTGCCCAGCGCCCATCGCGCTCTGCGCTTCGGCGAAGCTGCCGACGATGCCGGCGGCGACCGGGGTGGCCGTCGAGGCGGCGAACCGGCGGAGCAGGCTGCCGCGGAACCCGAGCACGCCCGCGACGGACACCAGGGCGAACACGAGGGCCTGCACCGAGAAGTCGGGCTTCCAGCCAAGCAACTCCAACACGCCGACCACCAGGGCACCCACGCCGAAGAACATCAGCACAAAGCCACCGGGCGTGAAAAGCTCCAGCGCGAACAGCACCAAGCCCAACACGCTCCACTCCCAGCCTTGCATCGCGACCTCCCGACGTCGTGGGTCTGTCGCGGGCTGTAACGCCGCCCCTGCACCTGTCGATGAAGCGCGGCGGCCGACCCTTACCGGGCGTCCAGCCAAGCGATCAGGCGATCGGCAGCGGCCTCGAGCAGCGGCAGGGTCTGGGCGCCAAGGCTGTTCGTCTCCTCGTAATGGTCGCCTTCGGCTTCCAGAACGTAGGCGCCTGCGTCCGCGAGGACGAAGTTGTACGGCGGGATGACGTAGCCCACCTCGTCATTGCCGAGGCTGACGCACCAGCGGAGGTCTCCCCCCAGGCGATCGACGAGGTAGGGCGGGGCCGGTGCAAGCGCCAGCTCCGGGGCGTTGGGCTGACTGAGGTCGACGATCTCCTGACCGGGCGGCGTGTACGCGCCGTCGTAGCCGCCGAGGAAGCTCTCCGGGAGCACCTCGCCCGGCATCGTCAACAACCGGATCGGGCCGAGCTCCAACAGGTCGACCTCGGTCGGCGCGTAGGGGAGGTTGTCGTCACCGAGCGGCTGGTTCACGTCATAGCCGTCCGCGGTGCGATGGCTGAGCACGCCGATCAAGAACATCGCCTGATAGCCCGTGTTCTCCACCGGCAGATCCAGCTCGTGGGCGCCGATGGTCAAGCGAGGCGCAGACGCGGGTGTCGCGCCGTCGATCGCCGCCAGCGCAGCTTCGCCGACGATCTGGCCCACCGCGTCGACCTTCTCCCACGACGCCTCGCGCCAGACCGCGCCCGTCGGATCGGTGACCTCGGCACCGAGCGACGTCATCATCCCGCCGACCGTCCCGTTGAGGTAGAGCGTGACGCCGCCCACGCCGGGGCGCCCCGAAGCATCGGGCCAACGCGAGCCTTCGGACACGACCTTGCGGACGCCGTGCACAAAGTCCGACGTCATCAACAGGTTGTCGTCGGCGATCGTCTCGGGGTGGTTGGCCCAGTGCACCAACGTCGCAACGGTCGCGCCGTCGTGGACGAATTGGGCCACACCCACGCGCGGATCGACGATGTTGGGGTCCCGGCTGTCGCGGATCACGTTGCCGACGCCCTTGTCGCCGCCGACCGCGTTGAGGTCCACCTCCCCGGTGCGCAGCTCGACCGGCACGAGGCCCGCGACGGCCTCGGCCGCCGCGTCGGCGACCGCGGTGGCGATCTGATCGGCGTACCGCTGCTGGAAACCGGTACGACTGATGCTCGGCCCGAAGATGCCCATCGTGTCCGGACCCGAATGGGTGTGGCTGCTGTGCACGATGACGTGATCGATGTCGAGGCCGCGCGCCGCGACCGCCGCCCGGATCTCCAGCGCTTGGTCGTACATGATGCCCACCGCGTCCACGGTGGCGATCGCGACGCGCGTCGCGTCCTGCTCGAGGACGAGCACGCTCGCGAAGAGCCCATCGCCGTCCCCGATCATGCCGAGCGCGCTGTCGCGAACGCCGTTGGCCGGCCGCCCGTTCCCAAACCCTGCGAGCCACACAGCCTGGAACACGCCGTCGCTCTCGCCCTCGTCGGGGGCGACGTAGCCCGGATCTCCCGGGCAGAGCCGGTCGCAGCCGCAGTCGAGGAACGATTCGTCCCCGGCGTCGTAGTACTGGTCGTCGTTGGCATCGATCCACGACTCCCAGCAAGCGGGGACCACGCTGCGCGTCGCCGCGCCTGCCGCCAACGTCGTCGCCGGACCGGGCAGGCAGGCGGCCTCGTCGGCGGAGGGGCACGCGAGCTCCGGCACCCACGCCGGTGCTACCTCTCCGTCGAGCGCCTCCGTCCCCTCACAGCCGAGCGCGAGCACGCAGCAGAGTCCCCATCGCCCAAACCGAGCCGCCATCGCAGCCTCCCGCCCAGACCGCATCATAGCAAACCCGCGGGGATCAACGACTCGAAGAACACCAAGCACATCTCATCCGTCGTGCCTTCGCCCCAACGGACGTCGCGCGGCTCCTGCTGGACCCCGTTCCACACCGGCTGGTTCGCGGCTGCGTTGTCGTAGGTGCATCGCAGACGGATCGCGTCGTCCGCCGACGGCGCCCACCAGGCTTCCTCCTCGAAGAAATACGCCTGCTGCCAAGCGAAGTCCCAATCCTGCACCCGGAACAAGCACTGCTCGGTGCCGGCCGCGTCGATCACATCGACCTCCAGCTGCGTGCCAAGTTCGTGCATGTGCGGGAAAACACCGACGGTCCGGACAGCGCTCGACAACAGAGAGACCAAGGACTCGGGGACGCCGCCGAGCAGGTCGGCGAGGCGCACCGTCTGCTCCACGACCACCTCCGGCGCGCCAGCCGGCAGGTAGAGATCGGTCACCGGGAACGGGATGCTGACCAACTCGCGCGTCGGCGCCTCACCCTCTGGCAAGGTCCACAGGTCGATCCCGGATTGATCGGCCTCGGGTGGCGCGCCGGCCAGGTTCTGCGTGTTGTAGTGAACTTGGTAGACGAGCACCGTGCCGGGATCGAGCTGCCGCGCGATGCCTGGACCGAAGAACTCCGCGGGCTGACCAGGCGCCCAGCCGGCAAGGAACGCACTGTCCCACGTGCCGGGATCGAACAGGCAGTCGTAGCCCGGCTCGGCGTCTGCGGCGTCCCACGCGGCGACGTCGTCCGCGTACCCCGCGTC
>JBJONI010000397.1:0-4364 GCA_046051915.1 Pseudomonadota bacterium | reverse complement strand
CGCGTGTCCCTCGCAACACGAGGTCAGCGAGGCTGTCGACGTCGGTCCTGCGGTCGGACACACGAACGAGGAGCTCGCCAGAGCTCGCTTCGATGGCGCCGCCGGGCAACTCGAGGCTTCCAGCCTGGATCTGCCGCGCGACGTCGTCGAGGGTCAAGCCGAGGCTTTGGAGGGTCTCTCTGGGGATCTCCACAGCGAGTTCGAGGGGTGGCAAGCCCTCGACCTCGATCAGCGTCGCCGCACCCGCCACCACGAGGCCGTCCCGGACGCGCTCGGCGAGGGTGTGCAGGACGGTGCGATCGACGGGTCCATGCAGAACGACCCCGATCACGCGGCTGCTCCGGCTGACCAGGGCGATGACCGGGTCCTCGGCATCCGCCGGCAATGTTCGTACGCGGTCCACCACGTTGCGCACATCCGCCAGCGCTTCTTGGGGATCCACGTCGAGCTGCAGCTCCGCGCTGACCACGCTCGCGCCTTCCGACGAGACCGACGTCACCTTCTTGACGCCGTCGACCCCGCGCACCGCCTCCTCGACCGCGAGCGTGATCCCTTGCTCGACTTCGGCGGGGCTCGCGCCGGGGTAGGGAACCTGAACGGTGACGGTCTCCAAGGTGAATTCGGGGAAGATCTCCTGCTTCATCCCGTACATTTGAAGCAGTCCGCCGAGGAGCGTCACGATCATCAGCAGATTGGCTGCGACGCTGTTGCGCGCCCACCATCCGATCCAGCCCCCGCTGTCGGCCGTCTCCGGGCCGCTCACGGCGTGGCCTCAACGGAGACGGGTTGGCCCTGGGAAGGCAGCGACAACGGGGAGACTACAATGCGCTCGCCCTCGTCGACGCCGCCTGTGACGAACACGCGTTCGGCATCGCCCCAGGCGACCTGGACCCGACGCTCGGCCAGCGTGTCGTCCGGCGCCGCGACCCACACCCGATCGCCGTCGGTCAGCGCGATGCGCGGAATCTCCAGCGCGTTCGCGAGTGCGCTGCCTTCGAGCGCGACATCGACGTAGGCGCCGGGCAGCACGGGGAGATCCCCCTGCGTCTGCCCATACGGGTCGTCGACCGAGATCAGTACGCCCGCCGTGCGCGTTTCAGCGTCGAGCTCCCCGAGAGCGCGTTGAACGACGCCGGTCAGGGTCAAGGCGCGCCCGTCGGCGAGGCGCTGGGTGATCGTGGCGGGCGAGCCGACGCTGGCGTTGAGGCCTGGGACCTTCACGAGGTCGAGTTCATGGACGGCGAGAGCTGCGCGAACCCGGTAGCGCTCCGTCCCGATCAGGCGGCCCACCGAAACCCCCGGCGCGACGACCTGGCCGATGTCGAGCGACTCCGCGGCGACGATGCACGGAAACGGGGCGACCAGCTTGGTCCGGCCGACGTTGGTTTCGGCGAGTCCTAGCGCAGACTGGGCGGCGGCGAGTTTGGCCTCGACAGCGAGGCGCTGCGGCCCACGTGCGGCCAGCGAAGGAGGCTCGCCTTCATGACCGGCGGCCGTCCATTCGCTCTTTGCGGCATCTGCCCGCGCGGCCTCGAGGGCCACCTCGAGATCGGCTTGCGCCACCGCGGCTCTCGCTTGGGCCACGGCGTTCTCGTAGTCACGACTGTCGATGCGTGCGATGAGATCGCCGGTCGCGAACCGCCTGCCGGGGGTCAGCCCAGACGCCATCTCGACGATGCGCCCACCGACCTGCGGGACGAGTTCGATCTGCGCACCCGCCTGGACCGTGCCCGTTGCGGTGACGACCACGGGTCCGGACGCCGAGGTCGCGGGCTGCACGCGGACGCGCGTCGGCGCGACGACGGGCGGCTCGGAGACAGCCACGGGTCGGGCCGCCTTGATGGCGACGAACGTGGCTGCGCCGGCACCGAGCACGGCGAGGGGTGCGACGATGCGAAGGATCTTGGCGATCACGGTGCGTCTCCAGCGAAAGGCGCGGCGGTCCAAGCGCCGCCTCGTGCGTCGAGTCGAGTCGCCCGCGCGGCGACCTGATCGCGACGCGCGGCGAGGGCGGTCAGGGAGGTCTGCCAAAGTGTGGTTTCGGTCGCGAGGACGGTGTTCCAATCGACCAGCCCGAGCGCGAAGCGTGCCTGGGCCGCGTCGAAGGCCTCACGGGCCAGATGGAGTTGGGCTTCGATGGCCGCGACCCGAGCGGCCGCGGCCTCTTCCTGAATGCGCGCGGTGGTGAGCTGTGACGCGGCAGCGAGAGAGGTGGCGTCGCGTTGCGCGAGGGCGGTGGCCTCGGTGGCGCGGGCCTGCCGCAGGTTGGCGATGGTCAAGCCGCCGTCGAAGATCGGCAGCGAAAGCGAAGTCCCGACGGTCCAGCCGTAGGCGCTGCCGTAGTCGACCGTCGTACCGGCTGCGCCAAATTGGATGCGCTGCGTGTTGGAGTACTGGCCAGACAGGTTGAGGTTCAGGCGGAGTTTGGGGGCGAAGGCGCGCTCGCGGGAGAGGCGTCGTTGGTGTGCGGCGGAGAAGCGGAGGTCGGCCGCACGGAGGTCGGGACGGTCGGTCCGGAGGCGGTCCGACGTGGGATCGTCTGCGATCGCCGTCAGCTCCGGGAGGCGGGCAGGGCCCTGCGTGGGCGCCTCGTCGGGGCTTCGACCGGCGAGCACAGCGAGCTGCGCGCCGGCGATGCGGGCGGCGGCCTCGAACAATGGCCGTTGGGCCGCGAGCCCCGCGATCTGTTGTCGTTGTTGCAGGATCTCGACGGCCGTGCCTTCCCCGCGCGCTTGCCGACGTTCGAGGGTCGCCAACACGGCCTCGGCGGCTTGTTGCTGGGCGTTGAGCGCGTCGAGCCGCTCGCGGGCCAGGGCCATGTCCCACCACGCGTTGACGACGCGCAGGGCGATCGCCTGGCCGGCGGCTGCGCGATCCTCCTCGGCGGCAGCGACGTCACCTCGGGCTGCCTGCCACGCCAAGACGTTGCGCCCGGTCAGATCGACCTCGACGCCGACGCCGAGTTGGCCGGAACCGTTGTAGATGAAATCCGGCAGGACATCGGTGGTGAGAAAGCCACTTTGGCCTGCACGGACGTCGTCCGTCACCCCGTTAAGGCTGTAGTCGAAGGCCACGCTCGGCAGAAGCGGCGCACGGGCCGCGTCGGCGAGGCCACGTGCGGCCTCCATGCGTGTGGTCGCGACGTCGATGTCGAGGTTGTCGCGCAGCGCGGTCTCGACCCATTGGTTCAACGCCGGATCTCCGAACGTGACCCACCACCCATCGACCGGTGCGGCGACGGCGGTCGACGCCCAAAAAATGAAAGCCGTCAGCATCCCGCGACCTCCGGCCGCAGTCCGCGCAGCAGCGTGGAGACATAGGCGCGCACCGCGCGGTCGTCCTCTTCTGGGCTCGCAGCCAGGAGGTTCATGTGGGCCCAAAAGGAGCGATGTTGGCTGAACGCGACGATCGCGTAGGCGCAGGTGGGGGCGTCGATGTCGCCGACCAAGCCTGCGCCGATCGCGCGCTCGAACCACCGCGTCAGGCCCGCGAGCGCGCGGAGGGGAGGCGGGTCGTTGGCGTCGAGGACGTCTCGGACCGGGATGCCCGCAGACTTCAGCACGCTGACCTGGGGAACCATCGTGCGGAAGTACCCGTACACGAGGTGCAGCAGCTCGAGCAGTTGTGCTTCGAGGCTCCGGCTGTCGGGTCCCGCGTCGAGGACGTCGAGGAACGCGGGGTTGCGCGGGGGGGCCAGCGCGCGCCGCATCAGCGCCGACTTCGTCGCAAAGCGCTTGTAGATCGCGGCCTCGCTCAGGCCGACGTCGTCTGCGATGGTCTGCACCGGCAGCGAGGCGCCGTGCTCGACGAACAGACGGCGGGCGGCGTCCAAAATGGCGTCGTCGCTGAGGGAGGGGTGCCGCGACATCGGACCTCCACGGTGAGTGAGCCCTCACACACCCAAACGGTGAGTGAGTCCTCACACACCCAAGACGTGGTGAGTGAGCGCTCACGTACCCGCTGGGTCCCCGACCGTCTACCTGCCACTGGACGCCACCCCCGTGACGGGTCACCACCTGCCCCGGGGAGTGGCGATGCGCGGATTGGGCTGGCTCGCGGCTTGGGTTTGGGTCGGGTGCGGCTGTCCTTCAGGACCGACGCAGGACACGCAGCCGTCGGGCCTCGATGCGCGCGACGCGCCGGGTCGCAAAGGCCGGGGACCCAAGCGCGCGGACGCTGCGGTGTACGTCCCTGATCCCGCACGACCCGTGCCATCCGGTCGGCCCAACGTGCTGTTGATCGTGTGGGACACCGTCCGCGCTGACCACCTGACGCCGTACGGCTACGCGCGAGACACCACACCGGAGCTCGCCAAGTTCGCCGCCGAGGGCCGCGTCTGGGCGCGCGCCGTCAGCCCCGGGATG
>JBJONI010000396.1:0-10170 GCA_046051915.1 Pseudomonadota bacterium | reverse complement strand
GGCGCCGCGACCCTGCCAACAGTCGCTCCCGCCGGGCGCGCCTGGCGCGAGGGGGTTGTCGTGGCCGTCTGTGGGCAAGCAGCCGACGACGAGCTGGCCGAGCATCGGCAGCAACACGGCCTCGGGCACGCCGGCTTGCGACGAGCGGATCGAGACCTCCGTCAGGCCCGCGCCGCCCGCGTTCGGCGAGACGGCATCGAGCGACGGCTCGGCCCCGGCCGAGACGCCCGCGATGATCCCGCCGAGGCTGATGCCCCAGTAGCCGAGCGTGTTGGTCGGGCCGCCCAGATCGACGTCCCCATCCCCGTCGACGTCGCCGAGCAGGCGACCGGTGCTGTCGCGGGTCGTCCCGTCCATGTGCCGCAAGATGCGCACGAACTGCGTCACCTCGAGGGCGGACTGGCGCACCATGTCGCGGGTGTGGAAGATGTCGCTCGTCCACTGGTCCATGCCCGGGTCGGCGATCCCGTCGTTGTCGAGGTCGCGGTCTCGGCCGATCGTCAGCAGGCCCGGCAGCTCCGGCACCCCGAGGCCCGCGAACTTGCCGGCTTGCGACGCCACGGCGGCGGCGGCGAGCGGGTCTTGTCGGTACACGTTGAGCCCATGCCCGTAGGCGTCGAGCGCGCAGGCTGCGACGCCCATCGCGTTGTGGCGGCCCATGTGCAGGCTGATCTCGGCGCGGCTTCCGCCGTAGCCGTGGGCGTACAGCACCACGGGGAACGGGGCGCAGCCCGGCACGCCATCGGGGTTGCCGGGGGCGCAGTTGGCCTCGGGATCCTCGTAGGGAACGGAGCACCAGAAGGTGACGTCCGTGCTGCCATGGTGCAGCTCACCCTTGGCCGGGTCGAGCTTCCAGACCTCGTTGTGCGTGTGAGGGTACCGAGGTGTTGCGAGGCCTTCGGAGTCTGCGAGCAGGTCGGGTGCCGGGAAGCTGCCGCCAAAGAACATCGACGCCGCCGAGAGGTCCGCCTCGACCGCGCACATGTTGGCGTCCCATTCGCCTTGGCCCTCGTTCCAAAACTGGGCGAACGCCGCCCCCATGCACGCGCCGTCGAAGAACGTGTCGGAGGCCTTGCTGGCGACGGGCGTGATGTTGCCGAACGAGGCGGCCATCTCGGCGCGGGTCCACAGGTGCAGGCTCGACACGGGGAAGGCCTCGCCGAGGAAGCTGTAGACGCCGCTGCCGTAGAGACCCGCGCGAAGGGCCTCCATGTCCGCGGTCATGCTCCCGGTCGAGAACGTCCAAGCGAACGCGATGTTGTCGGTCGTCAACCCGTAGCGAGGCAACAGCGATCCCACGGGCGCGAGCGCGTCGGTCTGGTCGCGATGGTTGACGGCCGCAAACGGAGAGACCACGGCCGCGCCGTCCTCTCCGACGAGTCGGTCGCTGAGGACCACCGCGTGCGTGCAGCGCTGCTCCATCGGCCACAGCGGCTTGAGGATCAACGTGTCGGTCTCGCGCTCATAGAACGGGGTGAGGTGGTCGGCGATGCACCGGTCGTACGCGACCGTGTCGGGCACGAAGCCGTCACAGGCCTGGGGGTCGATCAGGTTCGGGACGTCGAGGACTCCGTCGAAATCTTGGTCTTCCCCGGGATTCAGGATGCCGTCGTCGTTGAGGTCCTCGTCGCGCTCGGCGAACAACCGCTGGTTGGTCAGGCCCTCTGGGTCGAACGGAAACAGGACGTTGCCGTCCCAGTCCAACCGGTAGCCGTCGGGCGCCAACGGATCGTCGCGGCGGTTGGCGTGGTCGTAGCTGGTGATGGGGAACACGCCGCGACCGATGTCGAGCGCGATCTCCTCCCCGAAGCGGTCGCAGTCGGGGTCGACGTTGAGGAGGAACACGGCGTCGTCTCGGAAGTCGTCGTCGTCGTGTCGCGCGATCAACGCCGCGAGGTCGAGCGGCTTGTCGAAGCTGACGCTGATCGGGAGGAACGTGCCAAACCCGTCCATGCGGTTGAAGCGCTCCCGGACCTCGCGCTCGTGGTCCGTCTTGGCGGCCGCCACGCTCACGTTGAGCCTTCGGCCGGTGACGGCCGTCGGGTCGGGACGCGTCGCGGCGTCGTTGGGGAGCGGGATCTCGGGCAGCGGCTCGGCGGTCGTGTCGTAGTCGACCTTCGGTCCGCCGGTTTGTACCGTGGTGGCGAGGCCTTCCGGGCGTGGACCGCCGAGGCAGCCAGCCAACAGGGCGAGGAGGAGCAGGGGGGCAGGGGTGTTCATCGTGTTCACCAGCGCAGGTCGAAGCGGGCGCGCAGGGTGCGCAGGCCACCGCGCCATGGGGCGTCGGTGGGGGAGAGGTCGAGGTCGGCGAACGCGCCTCCGGGGAGGAAGATGCCGCCCTCGGCACCGAGGTCGATGGCGAGGTTGCCACTTGCTTTCACATGGACGCGTGCAGAGGCGTCGAGCTCGTCGCCGAGGTGATGGCGCGTCGCGTCGCCGCCTCCCCAGCCGACGGGGTAGCCGCCCGCGAGGCCGGTGAGGAACGGATCGACCGCATCCCCGGCGGACCAAGCCGACAGCCACCCTGCGCGCAGGTCCAGGGCGGGCACCGGGCGCCACCGCAAGGTGGGGTACAGGTAGACCGCGTTGCTGACTTGGCCTTGGTTCACGGCGTTGCGCGCGCCGGGCAGCGGTGTGGCGACCAACTGCGGATCGCTCGCACGGTCGACCGCGTTGGCGCTGAGCAACGGCAGAACGTGTTCAAACAGCAGCAGGCCGACCTCGTGGTCGCTGTGCATGGAGAAGGCGCGGCTGACGCCGTCGCGTGGGTCGTTGTCCCCCGTCGCGAACCCCGTTTCGACCACGGCCGTCAGGTGGTGGGTGTCGTTGTCGTAGCGAACCCGCGAGACCATGCCCGCCGAGAGCACCTTCGCGCCGTTCGGCACGGTCGCCTCGAACCACGGGCGGGTGCTCGTCCCCTGAACCAGCGCAGCCTCGGCCTCAAGGCTGAGCCGGTGCGCGCTGTCGTCGGAGGTGACCCGGACCTTGCCGTAGACGTCGATCGGGAACGCCAAGGTGGTGGCTTGGGTCGGCCGCAGCGGGTCGGCGTGGTCGCGCTGCCATCGCCCGACGAACAGGGCCCCGACCTCACCGCGCGGGCTGCTGGCGCGCAGACCGAGCAAGCCCGCGACCGCGAGGTCGCCTTCGTAGAGGAACGCGTTGTCGTCCCGAATCACCAAGTCTGCCGCGGCAAAGAACGACAGCCCGCGCTGCATCGCTGCCACGCCTTCGGTGTTCTTGAACGGCTGGGTGGCGAACAGCACGCGCGCGTTGACGTTGCCTTGGTCGGGGTCGCCGAACACGGGGTCGCCCTTGCCGTCGTTTGCGAGCATCCCCGTGCCCCAGCTGAACGACTGGATGCCGGCACGGAGCTGGCCGGCCTTGGGGAACGTCGCAGTGACCGCCAGGGCCCGCGGCAGGACGATCGCGAGGTCCGCGCGGCCGTCCCGACGGACACGGAAGGGCCTTGGGTCGGCTGCGGTGCCGATCGTGGTCGTCTGGCCTGCGAATGCCCCGGACAACGCCTCGATCTCGATATCGAACGCCAACATGTCGTTGGGCTTGACCTGGCCGCCGGCGATCAACCGGCTGCTGGCCCAAGCCCCGCGTCCCGATGCGCGTTGCGTTTCGTCGAGTCCCGGGTCGTTCATCGTCTCGTAGCGCAGGCGGGCCACGCCCCACGTGTCCCAGCGGGCCCCTCCCCACCGCGCGCGCGGCGCGGCGTCGGCACCATGCACACCCTCGGCGAGGGAGGGCGGTGGCGTGCCGCACCAATCGCGCGGCTTGCACCCGGTGGGGGGGGCCGCGAGCCGGCCGTTCGTGGTGGGGATGGTTGCGGCCGCAGGGTCGGCAGCGCCTGGCGTGCGCTCGGGCGCGCCGTCGCCTTCCGTCGGCGGCGCCTCGGCAGGTGGCGTCTGGGCAAGGGCAGGCGTCGTTGCGAGCAGGCAAAGGCTCGCGATCGTCGGCATCAGGGCGCGTCGCATTCCAGCTCCGGTGCGGGATTCTACGCCTGCGCGGCGGAGGATGCACTGCGAATCTCCTTGCGCGGTGCGGCAGGCGGGCTTGGGCAGGCAAGTTGCATGACGTGGCCGTGTTGGGTCAAGGGCCCGTCTGCGCCGACCTGTGCGCCCTTCCACGAAAAATGTGCGTGGTACGAGGCGTGTTTCTCGGTGAAGGGGGGTCGTGTTGGCCGTTGAGGGCCTGCCCTGGAGCGGAGCGCGTGGTGGATCGGGTGACGTGGCGCAGGTTGGGGTTGTCGACCCTTGACACCGGGCCCGAGGCGGTCGTGACGGTGTGCGCGGATCGCCTCGTGGGCGGGGAGCTCTTCGGCGCCTTGGCACGGTTGCCCGGCCGCGTCCGGTGGTGGTTGTCGCCTTCGGCACAGGCTTCTCCCGCGGCGCTCGCTTGGCTCGTCGATCTCGGTCACACCGTGCGGTACGCGCCGCTCCCTGCGGGAGAGGACGCCGTTTGGGTGATCAGCCGCCGCGGCGAGGAGGTCACGGCAGCGGTCGGGGGCGCAGGGGCGCTCTCTCGCCCATGGGAACGGTTGGCGGAGCCGAGGTTGGCGGCCGTGACCCAAGCCCCGGGGTGGGTCGGCGACGTCGACGCGATGTGGGGCCAAGCCTCGCCGGTGCCGAGGCGCGACGGCGGGCGTCGCGCGGCAGCCGCTCGGCGCGATCCGGCCGGCCTCGCGAGCCGGCCGTCCTTGGAGGAGGTCCTGCACCCCGATCTTGACTGGGTCGGCTTCCTCGATGCCCTCGAACGCGCCGATGCGGCGTGGCGGCGACGCCTCGGGGTTGCCCATCGTTGGTTGTGGGACGCCGAACACGGCTGGTTGGCGCGCCTCGACGACTTGAGCCTGCGGGTGGACGCCCCGCTCGGTCACCTGGGTCCCACCGCCCTCGACACCTTGGTGGGTGTGGTCGGCGCGGGCGAACCAGGGTTCTTCGGGGGGTTGGAGGCGAGCACCCGCCAGCGTTTTCGCGCCGCTGATCGCCACCGTGCGCTCGCGTCGGCGTGGGACGCCGGCCTCGCCGACGCCCGCGCGCTCTCGGCGACGCCGCAGATCGGCGCGCTCGACGGGCTTGTCTGCGCGATGCTCGGGCACGAGGGCCTGTGGTACACGAGCGTGAGTCGGGGGTTGATGGCGATTCGGCCCGACTTGTTCCCCGTCGTCCACGCACGGGTGCGCGAAGCCTACCGGGGCCTTGGGTTGTGTTTCTTGCGACGTGCGGACACCTACACCCCGGGACTGCCCTACCGGCGCCTGCTGGAGCGCGTGCACGCCACAGCTTGGTTCCGGTCGTCGCCTCCGCGCGGGCGACGCCAGCGCGCCGTCTGGGACCGGCGTGCGGCGCTCGTCGCGGTGTTCGCCTTCCAACCCATGGCAGACGACGACAACGCCACGTGAAGCAGGGGGCGCGACCCACGCCTGCCCCGGTCCGAGCGGGCCCTTCCCGGACGCGTCGCCGCGGGGTGTTCGGCGCGCCGGAGCAAGGCTAGGGCTAGGCCATCGCGTACGGGGTGCCCATGACCTTCTCGCCGCTCTCTGGCGTCGTTGTCCTCGACTTGTCGCGCTACCTCCCTGGCCCCTTCCTGACGCGCATCTTGACCGATCTCGGCGCCGACGTGTGGAAGGTCGAGCCTCCGCAGGGAGACCCGCTCCGCTGGATGCCGCCGTTGGCCGACGCGACGGGCGGGGCCTTCGCCTCGTTGCACGCGGGGAAGCGCTCCGTCGTCCTCGATTTGAAGCGATCGGAGGCGGTGGCGGTCCTGCGCGCGATGGCGGCGCGCGCCGACGTGCTGATCGAGTCCAACCGGCCGGGCGTGCTGGCACGGCTCGGCCTTGCGCCCGAGGCGCTGTGGGCGGTGAACCCTGCGTTGATCATCGCCTCGCTCAGCGGATTTGGACAGCACGGCCCGCGCGCCCAGGAAGCCGGCCACGATCTCGGCTACCAAGCGCTGTCAGGCGCGCTGGCCGAGGCGGGGCCCGCCGGTGCTGCGCCGTGGCCGACGTCGGTGCAGGTCGCCGACCTCGCGGGTGGGGCGTGGCCTGCCGCCGTCGGCATCCTCGGCGCCTTGCGGGAGCGGGAGCAGACCGGGCGTGGCCGACACCTCGACATCAGCCTGGCGCGCGGGGCGTTCGCCTTGACCACCCTGTCCGCTGCGCTCGCCGACGCCGGCGTGCAACCGTTGCCGGGAGAGGGTGCGTTGACGGGAGCGCTCCCGTGCTACCGCTGCTACCGGACCGCCGACGGTCGGAGCCTCTCGGTCGCGGCGTTGGAACCCCAATTTTGGGCGAGGGTGTGCGCCGTCCTTGGACGTCCCGATTGGGTCGATCGGGGCCTCGCGACCGGAGAGGACGGCGCTGCGTTGATCGAAGCGTTGCAGGCGCTCTTCCTCGAGCATCCGCTCGCCGTGTGGGTGGCGCGCTTTGAGGGCGTCGACGCTTGTGTCGCGCCGGTTGCGACCCTCACGGAGGCGATGTCCGATCCCACGTTCTCTCCGTTGATCGACCGGAGCACCGGGACGCTGGTGGTGCGGGCCGAGCTCGGCGCGCCCGGCGAGCTGCCGACGTTGCAGCCCGTGCCGGCATTGGGCGGGGACCAGGAGGCGGCTTGGGCGGCGTTTGGCGTGCCGGCCACGCTGGTCGACGCGGCGGCGGCGGCGGGTGCGTGGCCCACCAGCGGCGTCCAGCCGGGATAGGGCAAGAGCGAAGGGGAAGCATCATGGGCGCGCCAGTCGTTACGATCGGGGTCATCGGCGGATCGGGCTTGTACGAGGTGGATGGCCTGCAAGACGTCCGCGAGGTTCGCGTCCAGACGCCGTTTGGCGACCCGTCCGACGCGCTGATCGTCGGACGGCTTGGCGACGCCGAGGTGGTGTTCTTGCCCCGGCATGGCCGCGGCCACGTGTTCCTGCCGACCGAGGTGCCGTACCGCGCCAACATCCATGCGCTCAAGCAGCTCGGCTGCAGCTGGGTGCTCTCGGTTTCAGCGGTCGGATCGCTGCGCGAGGAGATCGTGCCCGGCCACGTCGTGCTGCCCGACCAGTTCCTCGACCGGACGCGCGATCGCGTCAGCACGTTCTTCGGGCAAGGCTGCGTCGCGCATGTCGGGTTCGGCGACCCCGTCTGCGGCGTGGCGCGCGGCTTGCTGCGGGAGGCGGCCGAGGAGGCCGGCGCGGTCGTGCACGATGGAGGCACGTACGTTTGCATGGAAGGGCCTGCGTTTTCCACCCGCGCGGAGTCGAACGCCTACCGGGCGACCGGCGCGAGCGTGATCGGGATGACGAACCTGCCGGAGGCCAAATTGGCGCGCGAGGCCGAGCTCTCGTACGCCACCCTCGCCTTGGCGACCGACTACGACTGCTGGCGCGACGGCCATGACGCCGTGACGGTGGACCAAGTGATCGCCGTCATGCACAAGAACGTCGCGCTCGCGCGCCGTGTGATCGCCGGGTTCGTCCCTCGCGTCGCGGCCTATGGTCAACCCGCGCCGGCGACCGGGGCGCTTCGACACGCGATCATGACCGCGCCGGATCGCATCCCCCCGGAGACGCGCGCCCGGCTTGCGTTGTTGATCGGTCGGTATGTGGACTGACCCTCGGGCGGTCCGCCGCGTCTCCGGGCGCTGGGGGTGGCTCGGGCTGGTCGCGGTGGCCTGTGCGAAGGCCGACGGCGGTTCGACCGACGTCGCGCGCGAGGATTCGGCCGTCTCGGACACGCCGACGGAGACCGCCGCCGTGGCGTGGCGGAGCGCGCTGTACCCGGAGGCTTGGTCGCCAGGTTTTGGGGTGGGCGACGCCGTGCTCCCCGACGTGAGCTACGCGGGTTGGCACCACGGCGAGTCGGAGCCGCCGGAGGTTTCGGGTCCGGTGTTTCCCGTCGGGCCTCCATCGGGTGGGGACGACACCGCGGCGGTGCAGGCCGCGATCGAGGCGGCGGCTGCGGGGGGTGTGGTGTTGTTCTCGGCGGGGACCTACCGGCTCGATGGTCTGCTCCGTCAGCCGTACAGCGGCGTCGTGCTCCGCGGGATGGGTCAGGGGTCCACGACGTTGTGGTGGACGCGGGCGACGGGCATGTCGGACACCTCCCACCTCACGGTGGGGGCGGAGCCGGTGCTGGGGAGCCTGCACGCGTTGGAGGTCGACGCGGCGCGCGGCGATTCCTCGGTGCGGCTTGGTGACGTGGGTGGGCTGTCGGTCGGCGACGACGTGGTGATCGGTTGGACGATCACCCCAGCGTTCGTGGCAGACCACGGCATGACCGATGTGTGGACGGTGTTCCTTGGTCAGTGGGCGAGCGTGTTTCGGCGGAGGATCGAGGCCATCGACGCAACCACGGGAACCGTGACCCTCGACGTCCCCCTTCGTTACGCGACCCGAACGAGGGACGGTGCTGCGCTCGCGCCGCTGACGGGCCTCGTGCGGGAGGTCGGCGTCGAGGATCTCTCGGTCGCAACCGCTGCGGGCTGGGCCGACGCTTGGTCCAACGACCGCAGCCACGCGCTCTCGTTGCAGGGGGTGGTGGACGGCTGGGTGCGCCGGGTGTCGTCCGTGCCCTCCCCCGGAGACCCCAGCGAGCGCGCGGACCACCTCGCGAGCGGCGGGGTCCTCGTCTTGCGGAGCAGCCGCGTTCTCATCGACCGCGTCACGATGTCGGAGTCCCAAAATCGTGGGGGCGGCGGCAATGGCTACCTGTTCGAGGTCCAGCAGGTCAGCGAGGTGCTGCTCCGGGATTGCGTCGCCCGCGCCGGTCGGCACAACTTCATCCAGAACTGGGGCTTTGGGACGAGCGGCGTCGTGTGGCTTCGCCCCGTCAGCGAGCAGGGCAAGGCCCTCTGGTCCGAGGACAGCGAGACGCTCGGAACTACGGGGTTTTCGGAGTACCACCACAGCTTGGCGATGGACAACCTCGTCGATGGCGCGTGGGTGACCGATGGTTGGAAGGCGGTGGACCGGGGACTCGAGAGCAGCGGGGCCGGCGTGACGGCCACCGGCAGCGTGTTCTGGAACACGCGTGGGACGGGCTACCTGCAGTCGTTTCAGGCCGGACTCGGCTACGTCATCGGCACCGACGGGGTGCAGGTGCAGACCGAGGTCACGGACCTCCCCGACCGTCGGGGGACGTCTCCCGATGACTGGACGGAAGGCGTGGGGGCCGCTGCGTCGCTCGCCCCTGCGAGCCTGTACGAGGACCAGCGCGCCCGCCGACTCGCGCGCGGCGAGCGTCTCTGGGCCCCTTAGCGTCGGCGGCGCAGCAGGAGCGCCGAGAGCGCGAGGCTCGTCCACAAGCTGCGGGGGGTGCTGGCGCATCCGCACCCCTCGCTGCCCCCATCGGTCGGCAGACCGGCGGTGTCCGTCTCGTCCGAGGTGGACGGGGTCTCGGCGGGTGCCTCGGACGTGTCCGGCTCGCCAGACCCGTCGGGGGTGTCGGTCGTGCTCGGCGTCTCGTTGCCTGTCCCCGTGCCGGTGCCGCCGCTGGTGCCACCGCCTCCGCTGCTCGGCGGCACCACGCAGGACCCCACGCTTGCGTCGCAGATCATCGCGTCCAGGGTGCAGTCGATGATGTCGCTCACCACGCCGAGGTCGCAGCGGGTCAAGAAGTCACCGTCGCAGGTGCCGCCGTTCGCGTGGCCAAGGCATGCAGGCTCGATGCAGTAGGCGCCCCACACGTCCTCGCCGCACGTCTGTCCGGAGGCGCACGACACCTCGGTGTACGCCCCGCGGGCGCACTGCCCGAGCGTGACCCCGTCGAGGCAGTAGTCGCCGCTCCCGCCAGCGACGCATCGTGGGTCGACGCAGAACGCCCCGAGCCCGTCGTCTTCGCAGGTGGTTCCGAACGCGCCGCAATCCCCCTCGGACCAGACGCCGTCGGTGCACGCGTCGAACGTCGTCGCGCCGTCGCAAGCGCTGAAGTTGCCGCGCGCCGACGGACACCGGGCGTCGACGCAGTAGGCGTAGGCGCCGTCCTCTTCGCACGTGGCACCGAAGGCGGCGCAGTCGCCGCTGCTCGCCTTGCCCCCGGTGCACGTCTGCAGGACCGAGCCGTTGCAGGTGCGGCCGTTCTCCTGTCCGAGGCAGGCCGCGTCGACCGTCTCTCGGTACAGCAGCGCGAAGTGGTTGGCGACGACGCGCTCGTTGCCGTCGGTCGGGGTGTTCAACACGTCG
>JBJONI010000395.1:0-13441 GCA_046051915.1 Pseudomonadota bacterium | reverse complement strand
CACATCGGCAAACAACGGTGCCCCAAGCTCCACACCACGAGCCATGCTGGCCGTCTGCTGACCGTGAGATGCAATGACCAAGGTCAGGTCTGATCCAACTGCCGCCAAGTCCCGCGTGCGGAAGTCGAACCCACGAAAGTCGGGCAACGCGACATCGGGCGCACGGCAAGCGAGGATCACACCGCGTTGGCACGTCGGCAGCTCCGACCAGCCCTCCCAGGCTGCGAGCGCGAGCTGAGGCCAGCCCGTCGGGTAAGGCCCGTCGGCTGCGTCGAGCGGGTCGGTGCCGAGCGCGCGCTCCTCGGTGTCGGGCAGGCCGTCTGCGTCGTCATCGGGCTCGAAGAAGGCGCAGGCCGTCGCGAGATGCGCGAGAAAGAGCAAGCGAAACGAAGACGTCATCGGAGAACCTCGCAAGCATACTGGAGTGAGCTCTGTTGGGCGGTGATCTGCCAGCGGCCGACGATGAACCCGGGCGCCCAGGCGGCGGCCAAACCGTTCCCGGCGCCGTAGCCGGCCCACGCCGCGTCCAAGCCGGTCGCCGCGAGCGTCGCGCTCGGCAGCGAGGTGCAGCCCGAGGCCGCGAAGTACCCCACGCCCCCGGCGCATCCCCCGGCCACACCGGACCACACCGCGCTCGCGCCGACGCTGGACCCCAGGCTCCCCACAACAAAGGACTCACCCACTGTTTCTGGCATCCACAACTGGTAGCCCGATCGAGCGCAGAGGGTGCGCGCCGAGGACCAAGAATTGGCCGCGCCGCGCGCCACCGCAATCACCGAATCCGCATCCACGTAGCTGACCCACCCGCTGCAGACGTAGGCCGGGGTCCCCGCGAGGTCCACTTCGGTGGACACCGCACAGTCGTTGTCGACGCCATCACAGACCTCTACATGCGCCGGCCACACCTCGGGGTCGCCGTCGTCGCAGTCCGTGCCGTCGACGACGCCGTCGCCTGCCGCACACGCACGGAACGGCGCATTGGCGTCCCCAAAGCCGTCGGCGTCGGCATCGTCGAAGAAGGTGAACTCTGGATCTTCATCGAGGATGCCGTCGCAGTCCTCGTCGGTGCCGTCGCAGCCGTCGGCGACGCCCGGACGCACGTTGGGATCGGCGTCGGCGCAGTCGCCGCCGACGCGCACCTCGAGCGGCCCCTGGGCGCAAACGGCCCGCTCGCTGCCAACAGCCCCAAAGCCGTCCGCGTCGTCATCGCGCCACACCGTCAGGGTGAGCCCCTCGTCGACGGCTCCGTCGCAGTCTTCGTCCCGGCCGTCACAGACCTCGATGCGCCCTGGAAACACGCCGCTGTCACGGTCGTCGCAATCGTCGCCCCGCGTCGACGTCCCCGCCGTCTCGCAGACGGCGATCGACGCCCCCGCGCCGATGCCATCCCCATCCCGGTCGGCGTACAGCCCTTGGACGAGGATGCCCCCCGAGGCGCCGTCGCAGTTGTTATCGACGGCATCACACACCTCCGGCGCGCCCGGCGAGACGCGAGCGTCGGCGTCGTTGCAGTCCCCACTCCGCGCCACCCGCGCTCCCACGGGGCAGCCTCGACTCGGGGCGACGAGCGCGCCCCAGCCGTCGCGGTCTGCATCCGGCCACGTGTCGACCAACGGCTCATCCCCAGCCCCGTTGCAGTTGCCGTCCACGTTGTCGCACGCCTCGGCCGTCAGCGGGTGCACAGCGGCGTTGCCATCGTCGCAGTCCTGCGCCCGCTCGACGAAGCCGACCGCCGGGCAGCGCCACACACCCGCGAGCCCCGCGTCGCCCCAACCGTCGGCGTCGCGGTCGCGCCACAGTTGCCGGCGGACACCGTCGTCGATCTCGCCGTCACAGTCGTTGTCGAGCCCGTCACACCGCTCGGTCGCGCCGGCATGCGCCCGCGGCTCGCCGTCATCACAGTCGTCGGCGAGCGACGACCAACCGGCGCCGATCACGCACCGCGGCACCGGATCGGCCTGCACATCACCGTGACCGTCCCCATCGGCATCGGGCCAGGCGTCCAGCTCGACACCCTCATCCGCCACCCCGTCGCAGTCCTGATCCCGGCCATCACACACCTCCGCCCGATCGGGATGCACCTCACGATCCGCGTCGTCGCAGTCGTCCGCAACCTCGGCCCAGCCAACGCCAACGCCACACGTCTGCTGCGTCGCGCCTGTAGGGTCTCCGTGTCCGTCGCCATCCGCGTCGGCCCACACCGTGCGCGAGACGCCCTCATCGACGAGGCCATCGCAGTCGTTGTCGAGGCTGTCGCACGACTCGGCGCGGTCGGGTGCGCGCAGGGGCGTTGCGTCGTCGCAGTCGTCGCGCCACCGAGATAGGCCAGGTTCGAGACTGCATACCGACACAGCTTCGGCGTCGTAGCCCGCGTGGCCATCGCCATCTTCATCGGGCCACGCGGTGAGTCGAACTTCGAGGGAGCCCGGATCGCAGTCATTGTCGAGGCCGTCGCAGACCTCGATCGCGTACGGGTGGACGTTGCCGCGGCGATCGTCGCAATCGCCGACGACCCGGGTCGCGCCCACATTCGGGGCGCACGTCAGGTCGGGTGTGGCCGACACATCGCCGAAGCCATCCTGGTCTTCGTCGGGGTACCAAGCTGCGATCAGGCCGTCGTCGACGCGACCATCACAATCGTCGTCGAGGCCATTGCACACCTCGGGCGCCCACGGGCGCACCGCAGCGTCGCCGTCGTCGCAGTCCAAGCCGTTGGACGACACGTACGGGCCTGGGCACGTCCACAACGCGACCGCAACGTCCCCAAAGCCGTCGCCGTCCGCGTCGGCGAACCAAGCGGCGAGCACCCCCTCATCCACGTCGCCATCGCAGTCCTGATCGAGGCCGTCGCACACCTCGGCGACGCCCGGCGCCACATCGCGGTTGGCGTCGTCGCAATCGCCATCGAGGAACGCGTCGGTGGGTAGCGGGGCACACGTGACCCTCGAGGCCGCGTCGGAGCCAAAGCCATCGCGATCGAGATCCGTCCAGACGGTGACGCCGAGGCCGTCATCGACCTCCCCATCGCAGTCCTCATCCAGACCGTTGCAGCGCTCGCTGGCGGTGGGGTGGGCCGAAGGCGACGCGTCGTCGCAGTCGCCCGGACGAAGGCTCTCGCGCGGGCCGGGCGCACAGGCCGCGCGTGCACCTGCCTCCTCGCCCCACCCATCCAGGTCCGCGTCGGGAAACACCCAGACGAGCAGCCCGGCGTCGACGGCGCCGTCACAATCGTCGTCGACGCCGTTGCACCGCTCGACGCTGCCCGCGTGGATCGACGCATCGCGGTCGTCGCAATCCCCGGCGCGCGCCGCGGTGTACGCCGGAAGGACGCACGCGACACCCGCGATGGCCGCGTCGCCCCACCCATCGGCGTCGCGGTCGGCGAACACGGGAAACGGTCGCCCCATCCCTGCGTTCGCGTCGTCGCAATCCTCCGGAAACGGCACAGCGTCGCGATCGACGTCCCACTCGGTGAGCGGGTCGCAGTCTTGGTCGACCCCGTCGTAGTAGACCTCCGGCGCGCCGGGAAAGCGGCTGGCGTCGCCGTCGTCGCAATCCGGCCACACCGGCCCGCCACCGCTGGCTGCCGGGAACCCATCGCCGTCGACATCGTGGTCGTCGTCGCCCGCGCAATCGGCGTCGACGCCGTCGTAGGGCGGGTCTTCGGCGCCGGGCCGCACGGCAGCAGCGGCGTCGTCGCAGTCCCCACCGAGAAGCGTCCAAGCCGGCCCAGGCGGGTCGCACGCCTCCTCGACGGTGGCCCCGCCGACCCCATCGCCATCGGCGTCGAGGAAGAACCGCCCACGGGCCGCGCCATCGTCGGGCTCGGCGTCGCAGTCGTCGTCCCGGCCGTTGCACACCTCGGGTGCGCCGGGGAACACGGTGGCGCTGGTGTCGTCGCAGTCGGACGCGTCCTGGACAAAACCCGGTCCGAGGACACACACCACCCGTGGGCGCGCGGCGTCCCCAAAGCCGTCGGCATCGGCGTCGACGTAGACCACGAGGCCAGTCTCGCCATCCTCGTCGATCGCGCCGTCGCAGTCGTCGTCGGCGGCGTTGCCACACACCTCGGGAGCCCCGGGGTGCGCGGCGGCGCGGCTGTCGTCACAGTCATCCCCGCCATCGGCCCCGAGCGTGAGGTGACCATCGCCATCGCGATCGAGGGCCGCATCGACGAGGGCGTCGGGCACAAGGCACGCCGAGAGCCACATCCAAAGGCCCAACGCCACAAGGACCACGACCGCCTCCTCCACCGATTGTACAACCACCACGGCCGCAAGGGTGGGGTCGGGCGAGAAGTTTCCGGATCACCCGCCCGCCGCCCGGTTCCACGGGCGCTCCGCCTCCTTGACCCAGACCTCGAAGACGGCCCGCACGATGCCCGCCTCGGTCGGGTAGGCGGCGCACAGCGCATGGAGCTCGCGGCGGCTCGATGCCAACGCCCCGGCGAGCAGCGCCTCCTCCTCGGCCTTGCGGCTGCGTGGCGGCGGGTCGTTCGGCTCGAGCGGCACGAGGAACGGCGTGCTCTCGCCGTAGCCCTCGTGGATCACGGCCAGGGAGATCCCGTAGGACCTCATCTCAAACAGCGCGCGAACCTCGGCACCAAACCCCGGATCGCGGCGACGCAACAGCGCCAACGGGCGCCAATCGATGGACGACATGACCACCTCCCGACGCGGGTACGGGGAGGCGCGGCGTGGCGAAAGCGGTTTCGAGAGGAATCGGGATCTTTTTTGCGAGGGGATCCGGCCACACGGTCGCGCTGGGCGTCCCGCTCCGTCCATCCCCCGGGGATCACCGCGACAGCGCCGCGAAGAAGTCGTTGCCCTTGTCGTCGACCACCATGAAGGCCGGGAAGTCGACGACCTCGATCTTCCAGACCGCTTCCATGCCGAGCTCTGGGAAGTCGAGCACCTCGACCGAGCGGATGTTGTCCTGAGCGAGCACGGCCGCCGGCCCCCCAATGCTGCCGAGGTAGAACCCACCGTGTGCCTTGCAGGCCTCGGTGACCGCCTTGCTGCGGTTGCCCTTGGCGAGCATCACGAAGCTGCCGCCGGCCGCCATCAGGGCGTCGACGTAGGCGTCCATCCGACCGGCGGTCGTCGGCCCGAACGACCCTGAGGCCATCCCGTCGGGCGTCTTCGCGGGGCCGGCGTAGTAGATCGCGTGTTCCTTCACGTAGTCGGGGAGCGGCTGCCCGGCGTCGAGCATCGCCTTGAACTTGGCGTGGGCGATGTCGCGGGCCACGACGAGCGGGCCGGTGAGCGACAGCCGTGTCTTGACCGACAGCGCCGACAACGTGGCGCGGATCTCCGACATCGGCGCCCGCAGGTCGATGCGAACGACGTCCTCGGTCAGCTCCCCCGGCGTCACGTCGGGCAGGAACCGCGCCGGATCCGTCTCCAGCACCTCCAAGAACACCCCGTCGCGCGTGATCTTCGCCTTGGCTTGCCGGTCGGCCGAACAGCTCACGCCGATCCCCACCGGGCACGAGGCGCCATGTCGCGGCAGGCGGATCACCCGCACATCGTGGCAGAAGTATTTGCCTCCGAACTGGGCGCCGATGCCGAGCGTGCGCGTCATCTCCAGCACCTCGGCCTCGAGGTCGAGGTCGCGGAACGCGTGACCCAAGTTCGATCCGGCGGTCGGCAGGTCGTCGAGCGCGCGCGCGCTGGCGAGCTTGACCGTCTTGAGGGTGGCCTCGGCGGAGGTGCCGCCGATGACGATCGCGAGGTGGTAGGGCGGACAAGCCGCCGTGCCAAGCGACAGCACCTTCTCCCGGAGAAACGCCCGCAAGCTCGTCGGGTTGAGCAGCGCTTTTGTCTCTTGGAACAGGAACGTCTTGTTCGCCGAGCCCCCGCCCTTGGTCATGAACAGGAACTCGTAGGCCTCACCGTCGGTCGCGTACAGCTCGATCTGCGCCGGCAGGTTCGTGCCCGTGTTCACCTCGTGGAACGTCGTGACCGGGCTGAGCTGGCTGTAGCGGAGGTTGGTCGTGGTGTACGTGTCGTACACCCCCCCGGCGATCGCGGCCTCGTCGCCGCCCCCCGTCCAGACCGCCTGCCCCTTCTTTCCGACCACGATCGCGGTGCCCGTGTCCTGGCACGACGGCAGGACCATCCCCGCCGACACCACCGCGTTCTGCAGCAGTTGGCGAGCAACAAAACGGTCGTTGCCCGAGGCCTCGGGATCCTCGAGGATCGCGGCAAGCTGCGCGAGGTGCGACGCGCGGAACAGGTGCGAGATCTCGCGGATCGCCGTGGCCGTCAACGCGCGCAACGTCGCGGGCTGGACAACGAGAACTTCGCGTTCTCCGAGCGTTTCGACGGAGACGCCTTCGATGTCCAAACGGCGAAAGCGCGTGGCGTCGGCGTGCGCGTGAGGAAACATCGGGGCGTACTGGAACGCGGACATGACCACCTCAGCGCGCGCCCCCTAACGCGCACCCCGTGAGCCCGTTAGACGCCCGCATGATTCGCGCCATCGGCTACTGCAGCACCCCGTTTGAACCCGCCGACCCCGGCCGCCTGTGCCGTGGGCGAGAGCGCTGGATCGATCCCTGGGAAGCGGAGCCGCACGAGGTCGCTGTGCCACGCCTCGTGCTCACCGGCGCGACCTTCACCGACGATGCGGCCGACGACGCCCTGCGCGGCCTGCACCACGGCGGTCTTGAGGTCGCCAACGTACTCGCGGCGTTGTTCCCGCGCAAAACGTTCATTGCCTTCATGGAAGACGGCCACCCGGCCGACATCCCGGAGGACGCGGTCGGCGTCGAGCTCTACACCGGCCACCGCAACGGCGGCACCACCGAGATGCTGCTGGTCCGTTGGTTCAAGGTCGTGACCGGCGTCGGCGCGTTGCGTACGCTGCTCGGCGCGACCGACCCCACCGACCACGTCCGCGGCCTGCTCGTCGTCGACGACGCCGACGCGCTCAACCCGGCCCTGATGGAGGCCACGTTCGCGCTCGTCGGCATGTCGACGCTGGATTCGCCACCGGCCGCGTTTCAGCCCGGCGCGATCCCTGCACTCCTGGGGTCGGTGCGGGCGATCGCGCTGCTTCACCGCGACAAGCACGGCGCCGCGATCGGCCTGTACGGCAGCCTCCCCGACGATGCCGAGGCCCGCGTTCGAAACCTCGCCGAAAAGGCGGGTGCCTTGTGGGTTCGGTTCGGGATCCCGCCGATGCTCGCCCGTTGGGACCGCGCGATCGATGAGCTCCGCGCGACGTGGACGAACGAGCACCCCGACACGCCGTTCCCGGTGCCGGCGAACCCCAACCGCCGCCGGTGGGAGCCGCGCCATCGACGCCGACGCCGCGGGGACCCCGACGCCGACGCCGACCTCGCGGGCGGTCCGCTCGACGACGGCGGCGACAGCGACGTCGACGTCGACGACTTCCGTGCGGCCGACCTCGACGACCACGGTGTCGACGATGCGAGGCGCAGGGACGATGCGGACGACGCGGTCGAGGAGGATGCCACCGGCGCGGCTCCCGACGCACACGCCATGCTCGACGCCCTCGGAGACGACCTGTTCGCGGAAGACGACGGGAGCGAGGACGAGGACGACGAGGACGACGAGGACGACGAGGACGAAGACCCCCTCGACGACGAAGACGACGAAGACCCGTGGGCGCTCGACCCCGACGATGCCGACGCGTGGCGCGACGACGACGCCGAGGACGAGGATCGCTTGATCGACGGGGACGCCTCCGACGACGACGCATGACCACGGACCTGCGCGGCGTCCTCGGAGGTAGCCGTCTGTGGGACACGCCAGCGCTCGCCGAAGCGCGTGCTGCGTTGCAGACGTTCGTCGAGGCGCCCGGTCCCCTGCTGCTCGAGATCGGATTCGACCACGGCCGACGCCTGACCGCCACCGCGGCGGCCCACCCCGATTGGCGGGTGCTCGGGGCGGAAGTGCGCAAACGCCGCGTGGCGGAGGCCCAGCAGTGGGCGAGCCACCACGGCCTGACCAACCTGCTGCCCGTGCGCGTGGATGCACGCACGCTCCTCGCCTGCCTTCTCCCCGCCGCTTCGGTCGACGTGACCGAGCTGTACTTCCCGGTGCCGTGGCCCGAGGATGACCCCCGCGACGCGCGATCGCTGCTTCGCGCGGCGACGTTCTCGGACCTCTCTCGCGTCACGCGACCCGCGGGGGTGCTTCTGTTCGCCACCGACGTCGAACGCCTCGCAGCCGAGGCCGACGAGGCAGCACGCGCAGCCGGGTGGCTCGCGGACGTGACGGCCTGGACCGTGCGCCCGCCCATCACCGCAAAATCGCGGCGAGAATGGACCTGTGACGCCAACAACGTGCCGGTCTACCGCCGTGCGTGGCGACGCGGGCAAGCGGCGTGCTCGACAGCAGGCACGGTGGGTGCATAAGGGACGGTTGGAGGGGAGCATGGTCGCCCGCAGCCTCGGACTCCAACAGGTCGCACGTCAGCAGCTCAGCCAATCGCTACGCCAGCTTCAGGTCGCAGCGGCGGCGCAAGAAGCGCGTTTCCTTGAGCTGTCGGAAGACCACACCGAAGCATGGGTGGGGTGGCAGCTGCGCGCCAACCCGGCGCTGCGCCGCCGAGTCCCGAACCCTCGCGCCCGCGAGATCGCGCGGAGCGTGCTGCGCGTGCCGGAAGGCGCCGACGTCGACAGCCTGCGCAACGCGACCGACAGCCGGTCCCTCGAGCAGCACCTCCTCAGCCAGCTCGGCCTCGAGCGTACCAACGACCGAGAGCGTGCCGCGGCCGAAGTGATCATCCTCAACCTCGACCGGCGCGGGTTCCTGACGCTGCCGCTGCATGAGGTCGCGCGTCTCGCCCACGTCGATGAGGGGGACGCCGAAGACGGCCAGGCCGTCGTGATGGGCCTCGAACCCGAAGGCTGCGGTGCGGCCGACCTGCACGAATACCTCGTTGACCGTGTCCGCCAAGAGCACCGACGCGACGCCGATTTCTTGCGGCTGGTCGGACACCACCTCGACGATTTGCGCAAAGGCGACCTCGACCTCGTCGCTCGCCTCAGCCGGGTCTCTCGCGCCCGCGTCGACGCGTTCGCCGACGTGCTCCGCGGTATCCCTCCCTTCCCCGCGATTGGGTACGGGGTGAGCGAGCCCGAAGCGCACATCGTGCCGACGCTCGAGGTGCTCCGGGACCCCATCAGCCAGACGTTCCGTGTCGAACCCCTGGAACCGCCACGCACCCGCGTCGAGGTGGACCGCGGCTTTCAGGCGCGGCTCGCCCAGATGCCGGCCGGTCCCGAGCGCGACGCTGCCACGGCACAGCTTCAAGCCGCCCAGGACGTCGTCCGCCAGCTCGCTGGGCGCTACGACCGCGTGCTGGAAATCGCCCGCATCGCCGTTGCCGAACAGCGCGGGTGGTTTGAGCACGGCCCCGAAAGCATGCGCAACCTCACGATGGAGACGATCGCCACGCGCCTGAGCCTGCCTCGGCCCACCGTCAGCCGTGCCGTCAAGGGTCGCTACTTCCTCTTCGAGGGGGCGGTCCGTCCGCTGCGCGAGTTGTTCAGCCACCGGAGCAAGCCAGGTCGCGCCAGCCAAGGCAAGCTTCATGCGCTGATCGGGCGCATCATCGCCACGGAAGACCCTCAGCACCCGATGAGCGATGCTGCGATCGCCGAGGCGCTCCGCGTCTACGGCTTGCGAGAGGCCCGTCGAACGGTCGCAAAGCACCGGGAGCGCGCCGGCATCCCGCCGATGCTCGAACGGCGGCGGCGGGCAGAGGTCGGTCGCGACAGGTCGCAAGCGACGGCTCCCTCGCCCTGACCGGTTACGACGCCTCCACCTTGGAGGACGATGTGTCGAGCTTCGCCGCGTTCGCTCGAACGATCAAGCTCAGCCATACGTTGTTCGCGATGCCCTTTGCGCTCGCGTCGGGCTTGCTGGCCGCGCGTACGGTGGAGGTCGCCCCCGACAGGTGGGCGTGGATCCTCGCCGCGATGGTCACCGCGCGCACGTCCGCGATGGGCTTCAACCGCCTCGCGGACCGGCACCTCGACGCCAACAACCCACGCACCGCGGGTCGTGAGATCCCGAGCGGCGCGCTCTCGCCGCGCGCAGCTTGGACGTACACCCTCCTCGCGACCGCCGGGTTTGTGGTGTGCGCCGCCGCGCTGGGTCGGGCGACCCTGTGGCTCAGCCCGGTCGCGTTGGCGGTGTTGTGGGGCTACAGCCTGACCAAGCGGTTCACCGCGCTCTGCCACCTCGTGCTGGGGATCGCGCTCGGTCTCGCACCCGTCGCGACGTGGATCGCGCTCACCGACGGCGTGACGGCCACACCCGTCTGCATGGGACTCGGCGTCCTCACGTGGGTCGCAGGGTTCGACATCCTCTACGCCACCCAGGACGCCGCTTACGATCGCTCCGTGGGACTTCACAGCATTCCGGCGCGCCTCGGCATCGGGCCGGCGCTCTCCGTCGCGCGCGCGCTCCACGTGGCCACCGTGGCCTGTTTCGCGGCCGTCGCGTGGACGTTCCCTCTCGGACCCGTCTACGGCGTGGGGGTCTTGGTGCTCGCCGCCATCCTGTGGGCCGAGCACCGCATGGTCCGCGCCGACGACCTCAGCAGGCTCGACCAAGCCTTCTTCGAGATGAACGGCTACGTCGCACTCGGGTACCTCGCGACCATCGCCCTCAGCTGAACCCACCCAAGCCGGCGCCACCCCGGAGGGTGGCCCCGTGACCGTCCGCAGACGCTCCGCTCAGATGCCGCCGCCGGTGGGGGTGTCGGCCAAGTCGCCGCAGAAGCAGCGGCGGGCGCCCGCGTCGCTGGCGTCGAGCGAGGGCGGGAGCTCCCACGAGCAGGTGGTGGCTTCCTCGACGACCGCGTCGATCTCGCGCTTGCAGTAGGCCGCGAGCTTGTCGCGGTCGGCCACGTCGGCGCTGATGTTGCAGAACGACTGCTCGAAGTCGAGCGCGCCCGGCCACGTCGGGACCTCATCGGCGCCCAGCCACGTCAGGTCGGGGAAGCCGGCCGCTTCGGCGCGCGCCCCGCGGGGGCTACCCGGCAGGATCGCCTCACCGGGGATGATGCATTCCCGCGCGTAGTTGTCGTCGAGCGTGCCGCCGAGCTTGCTCGACAGGTCGGTGCACGCGCCCTCGATGACGACGAGGCCAAAGCCCAGACGCGCATCGTCGACCGGAAGCGCGAAGCCTTCCAGCGCGATCGTGTAGGAGGTGCCCGGGATCGTGTTCTCCACGGTGCACGCTTCGAAGGCCGCCCGACCGCCGAACTGAACCGGGAAGTCCGGCGTCTGGCCTTGGTACACGCAAGCGTTCTTGTCCTGCGTCGTCTCAACGCCAAGGCTGTCCTCGAAACGGATCTGGAAGTTGCCGAGGCGCTGACCGGTGGTGCCCGTGTAGAACACGCTTTGGCCGACCCGAATCTCGAGGTCCCCGTCATCGTAGATGTTGTCGGGGTACGCAAAGTCCGACAACGGGCTGGTCGGAGACACCGACTGAACCCAGCTCACCAGCTCAGGGTCGAGCAGGATGCACAGGCTTCCGCCCGTCCCCAAGAAGGAGGCCGTCGCCCCGCTTTGGAACGACGTGCCCGTCGGCCCGATCTCGGCGTACAGCACGTTGCTCTGAATGTCGGCGAGCAACCCGTCCGGCGTCGCATCGTCCGCGACAGGCACCGGGGTCAAGGCCCCGAAGTCCGGAACGGAAGGCACGCCGGGGATGACGTCGTCGACGAACTGCGACTGGTTGATGTCGCAGGCGGCGACAAACAGCGCGACAGGCGCGAGGTGAAGGAAGGTACCGGAGCGCATCGTCACTCCCCCATCTCAAGCTTGCCGTCGACGACAGAGACGTCGAGGACGATGTTCGCGGGCTCAGCCGGGTCGGTCCAGGTGAACCCCTGGTCGGACAGCCAGCCTTCGGTGTTCTTCAGGTAGTTGAGCGGACGGTTCAGCGTGTCGGTGGCCTGAAGACCGGCGCGATAGTTGCGCTGGTACGTCCCCTCCGAGTAGCCGCGCGTCGGGTCGCACGTCGTGAACTCGTCGATGTTCTGGACGATGGCGCCGTCTTCCTCCCGCGTCGTGCGGAAGATTTCGGCGTCGTCGAGGAAGCCCCACGCGACCATGCCCGGGTGGAAATCGGCTTGGAGGATCTCGAACTTGCCGACGAAGTCGCCGTTCTCGTCCTCGACAAAGTCGAGATCGTTCTTGTCGACGACGCCGTCCTCGTTGCGGTCCTTGGTCGTCAGGACGCGAATTTCGTCGTCGCTGGTGACCTCGAGCAGGTCGAAGCAGGTCTGCTGAATGTACTGGCCGACCTCGATCACGTTCTCGAAGTCGTCCTTGGGCGGGGTCCCGAGCACGTTCGTGTAGAAGTCGATGATGTCGTCGTACGACAGGTAGCGGCCCGAGAGCATCTTGCAGCGGAAGAACTCGAAGCAGCCGTACCGGATGTCGCCGATCGTGGTGCCGCTGTACGGCGACGCCTCGCCGCTCGCGACCTCTTCGGGCAGCGGGAACTGCTCGCGGGTGCGGTCGAGGCTCGGGTAGAGCCCGACGTACACCGGACCGAGCAGGCGAACGTCGGTGACCTCGCGCTCGGTGCCCGTCGCCGGGTCGATCAGCGTACGGGTCGCCGCCGCGCGCGGGATCGTCACCGTGCCGGAGAGGTTGTGGATGGACAGGCCCTCGTCATACCGGCAAGCCGAAGCCATGCCGAGCGCGAGCCAAGAGATCAGGGTGAGCTTGTTGTTCATGGCCAGACCTCAGAACTCGTAGCGGACGAGGATGCCGACGCGCATCGGCGACTGACGGCTGAAGGCGAACAGGCGGTTCTGCTGGTAGAAGAACCCGCTGATGGCCGACGGCGCCTGGTTGTTCGTCAGGTTCTCGATAATCGCACCGGCCTCGAGCTTGCCCTTCTTCACGTCGAACTGCTGCGTGAGCTGCGCGGAGAGCTCCCAGAAGCTGTTGAAGCGGGCGTAGTAGTTGCGGGGGCGGATGCGGACCTCGTAGGTGCCGTTCGTGATGCCCGAGTCGCCCCAGTACAGGCGCTCCAGCGGCGGTCCGGCCTCGTAGTTGAAGAACAGACCGATGCGGGTCGTCCACGGGTCGTTCGGCAGGTCCCAGAAGCCGTAAGCCACGACCGAGTGGGTGCGAACGGTGAGCAGCGGACCGTAGTTGAACCGGGTCTGCGGATCGTTGACGAACGCGCCGACCAGAGACTCCTCAGAGGTGCCGTTGAGGAACTCGTAGGAGTAGGTGGCCTGACCGCCCCACCGCTTGGACTCGACCTTCGTGAAGCCGGCGTCGACGCGGTAGTAGTTGCGGCGCGCCTGACGCGGCGTGCGCAAGCGGTAGTACTGGTTGAACGGATCGCCAAACCGGGTGCCGATGACGGCCGAGCCGTCCTCGTCGTAGATCAGGTTGCGCTCGTCGGCCTCGTACAGCCCGCGCGTGAACCGA
>JBJONI010000394.1:0-4242 GCA_046051915.1 Pseudomonadota bacterium | reverse complement strand
CCGGCGATCATCCAGCCTGCTGCCACCGCCGTCCGACGTCGCATCCGACCTCCCTGAGCCACCTTTCCTCGATCCGCCGCAGTGAGCAACCCGCACCCCTTCCCGCGTCGTCCGGCGTGGTTATCGTGCTGCCTTCCCACGGCCTTTCGCTGTGGGTCGCAGGAGCCCCCATGGCCTTCGAGCTTCCCGCCCTCCCCTACGCCAAGGACGCGCTCGCGCCGCACATCTCGGCCGAGACGCTCGACTTTCACCACGGCAAGCACCACAACACCTACGTGGTGAACCTCAACAAGTTCGTCGACGCGGACGCCTCGTTGCAAGGCAAGTCGCTCGAGGACATCGTCCGCTCCAGCACGGGTGGCGTCTTCAACAACGCCGCACAGGTGTGGAACCACACCTTCTACTGGCACAGCCTCGCCCCCAACGCGGGTGGCGCCCCGACCGGCGCCATCGCCGCCTTGATCGAGCGCGACTTTGGCTCGTTTGAAGCCTTCAAGGAGAAGTTCTCCGCCGCGGCCGTGGGCCAATTCGGCTCGGGCTGGGCGTGGCTCGTCCTCACCCCCGAAGGCAAGCTGGCGATCACCACGTCCAGCAACGCTGAGACCCCGCTCACCGGCGCCAACAAGCCCCTGCTCACCTGCGACGTGTGGGAGCACGCGTACTACGTCGACTACCGCAACGCGCGCGCGACGTACGTCAACGCGTGGTGGGCCCTCGTGAACTGGGACTTCGCGAACAAGAACCTCGGCTGAACCTGAGGGCGTTCGCCCACGTCGAACGGCGAGGGGCTGTCGTGCGGGAACGCACGGCGGCCTTCACTCGCCGACGACCCGCCCCCCGTCGGGCAACGGCTGGTCGATCAGCCAAGTGACGCTTCGCTCCGACTGGATCCGAAGCTTGCGAACAAGGAAGAAGCCGCCCGGGGTCTCGCCTCGCACCCGCAGGCTATCTCCGAGCGCGACCTCTCCGAGCAGCAGGCCCTCCGAAGCGCCCCGCGCAAGCGTGGCCCGTCCGCTGCCCGATTCGAGGAGGAAGCCCTGTCCGAGGGACTCCTCTTGGGGGTGGAACGCCACACCCTCGACGACCACGGTGCCCTTGAGCCCGGGAGGGACGTCGAAACTCAGCGTGGTGCCTGGATAGACCCACCACATGGCGGTGCCGTCGGCCGCCAGCGTCGGCGCATCGGCATCCAGCCCCACCGTGAGCGCGGCATCTTTGCCAGCGCCGGGTGCGAAGAACACCAACGACTGTCCCGTGTGGAAGAAGCAGGCGTCGCAACCCTGCTTGAAGGCGCGCCGGTCGCGCTCATGGCGGAGCGCGACGCCATCCACGCTGAGCGTCACGGGGGACCCGGCGGGCAGGCCCAGCTTGTCGAGATGGGCGTCCGAAATCGGCCACACGGGGAACACCTTGGCTTCGACCGCGCCCATCCCGGTCAGCGTCGCCCGCTTCGACGCGAGATCGACGAGGGGCACGCCCGTGCGCGACGCGGCGGCCTCGACGCGCGCCGTGGACGCGTCCGCCGCCACGGTGCTCGCCTTCGCAGGGCCGTCACCGAACACGTCATAGTCCTCGCCAAGCGTCACCGACGTGAGCAGCGGGAACGCCTTGGCAGACGGGTTGGTGAACCGGAGCACAACCTCACGAACGGTCGGTGCGAGGGCGCGGTCGAGCGCCCAGGTGACGCGTCGACGCTTCAACACGCCCTCAGGCTGCCAGGTCTGCTGCAGCACGGTGACGCCATCCGCGACGACCTCCACCTGCAGGGGGACGTCCAGGGAGGCCACATGCGACATGACCTCCACCTCGACGCTGTTCACGCCGTCTCGAAACGCAGCGAGGTGCTCTCTGGCGACGGTGAACGTGGCCACGTCGCCCGGATACAGCCACCAAGAATCTCGCAAGAACGCAGCGTTCTTTTGCGCGTACACATCGCAGACCCGACGTGGAGACAGCACGAGGCCGTACGTGCGACCGTTCGTCAGCGGGTCGGTGCCGTCGGAGGCCGCGAACACCAGCATGTCGCCCGCAAAACACGTGCGCCCCTCGCCGAGGGTGACGACATCGGCGCACGGGCTGTGGGCCCCCATCAACGGGGCGCCGTTCTCCGTCACGTAGACCGGGGAACACTTGTTGGGATGGTCGTCGTCGCGCGCTGCGGAGTCGGCGAGGTGGGCGATCGTGGGAAGCTCGAAGGCACCCGCCTTAAATCCGCCGCGTCGCAGTTTGGGCTCGAGAGGCACCACGGGAGGTGCGGCGGCGTACGTCGCTCGCTGCCCCGTGTCTTCGACACGACCTCCGACGACGCGGAAGCTGGATCCATGCAGCGTCTCGGCGCGGCCGTGGACGAAGGCCGTGCTCGGCGCGGCACCGATCGCGAGGTGGTGGAGGTAGACCCACGCCCCATCGGCGGGGACCTCGATCTGCAACTCCCAATCCGGCTCGGTGGGCGCTGCGAGGCGTGCCCCCCCGCCGAGGCGACCCTGTCGATCGGTCAGCGTGAACGTCGACGCGCCCACGGAGACCACCGGGTCGCCGCGGCCGTCTCCGACCTTGTAGCCGCGCGCAAAGACCTTGAACGCGGCCTCCGGAAGCGTCCAAGCCGCCGAGAACTTCAGTCGGACCTTGGTCCCAGGCGCCAGCCAGCGTGCACCGTGCCCTTCGGGGTCGGCCGCGTCGCTGACGTGGGGGGCCCAGGAGAAGGAGGGTGTTGCGCCCGGTTGGGGCAACGCCACCCACAGTTGGCCTTCGGAGACCCACACGCGTCCCGCGCACCCCGCGCCCGGGCCGTAGGCGAGCGCCTGCCCCTGCACCTCGACACGCAGCGGCAACGCGAGCGCACCCCACGCCTCGAGGTGCTTCGTGTCCAAGCCGGCCCAGCCGCCAGCAGGCCACCGAAGCGTGCAGCCATCGCCGGACCGCAACGCCCGCGCCGGGTCCGGCAGCGTGGGAAGCGCGCCCTCCTCGACCACCGCGTCCGGGGTCTCCAGCGCGCGGACACTGCGGCCGCCGGCTCCCGGATCCAGCGCGTGCAGGGCAACGAGGACACGACCGAGGGCGGAAGTGAACAACTCCGCCCCGCGCGCCGAGAGGTGCCGCATGTCTTCGAAGTAGGAGTCGTCGAGATCCAACGACCGCATGTCCAGGTAGATCCCGCCAAGATCCTCTATCCACCGCGTCGCCTCGGCTTCGATCTCCGAAGGGACCTCGTCGAGGGTTGGGTTGCTCGGGGGCAGCGGGATGCGGACGTAGACGAGGTTCGTGCCGTGCGCTTTGGCGAGGTCGGCCATGTCGGGGAGGAGCGCGTCGCGCTGGAGCTCAAAGTCACTCGCCGTCGTGGGCACGGCCGAGGCCGAGAGCAGCGAAGCCGCGTCGTTGGACCCGTGCCGTTCGTAGTCCATGCGGTCGTTCGCGAACACCTCGTCGTTGACACGCGCGACCAGGGCCTCGATCTCTTCGTCCGTGCCGCGCCGCGTCGCCCGCGCAAGCCAAAGGTCACGCCACCCGTGGACGACCTGTTCGCGAAGTTCCCCTGCTCGCTGGTCGAGGAACATCTTGCGGTAGGACGCCGCGTCCTCGACGTGAAAGACCTTCGCGGCGAGGACGGGCTCGTCTGGGCTCATCTGTCCCACGAGTCGATCGACGTTCGCGTCGAGCTCGGTGAGAAGGTCGTGGTGGATCATCGAAGCGAGCGCGTCGACGACGAGCACCAGCTTGGGACGGTGGCCCGCGCCATAGACGCGGTTCTTCAGCATGGCGTACCAATGCGCGATGCTCGAGTGCGGCATCTGCATGAGGTAGACCTTGTTCTCCGGCAGGCCGAGGGACCGCGCGAGGATCGGCAGGTTCACGCCGCGGTTCGCGAGCGAGCTCCCGAAGACGATGACGTCGGGCTCGTACTTTGCGAGATCCTGCTCGAAGCTTGCGGCGGGCCCAGTGGCCTCAGCGGGGCGTTGCAGGGCCCACCAAGCCCCGGCAAAGACGAGGAGCGGCATCACGACGGACAGCACCCACACCGCGACGCGCGACCGCATCCGACCCCCACTCCGACGCCACCTAACCGATACGACGTCGCCCACCCACGGAAGGCGTCGGTCAGACCCACATGGTGATCTCGCGACGGTAGGGCTCTCCCTCCCCGGCGGGCTCACCGCGCGCGGCGCGGGTCATCATGCGGAGAATCTGGGTGCCGAGCAGGTCGATCTCGGTGCTGACATACTTTCCGCCACCGAAGGCCTTTAG
>JBJONI010000393.1:0-3387 GCA_046051915.1 Pseudomonadota bacterium | reverse complement strand
CGCCTCCTCGCGGTGGCGCGCGCGGATCGCGTCGTCGCGGTCGGAGATCTGTTCACCAAGGGCCCCGACCCGGCGGGCGTGTGGTCCCTGCTGCGCGAGAACGGCGCCGAGTCGGTGCTGGGCAACCACGACGATCGGCTGTTGCGCGTGATCGATGGCCTGCGTCCGCGCGACGTTGCGGGTGCCGATTGCGTGTCCGCCCTCGATGCGCACGATGCGGCATGGCGAGCTTGGGTTCGCGCGCTGCCCCTGTTTCTGGAGGGCGTCGGGCCGTACACCGTGGTGCACGCGGCGTTGCATCCATCGGGGCGACTGGAGGGGACCGCGCGCGATGTCGCGTTGGTCACTCGCCGCTGGCCTGGGACATCGGCGGGCGACCCGCGCTGGACGGAGGTCTACGAGGGCGAGCGCCGTGTGATCTACGGCCACGACGCCGTGGCCGGTCACCGCGTCGTGCTGCGGAACGGCGTGCCGTGGCTGGTCGGGCTCGACAGCGGCGTGGTGTACGGTGGGCAACTGACGGGCTGGATCGCCGAGACCGACGTCCGCATCGCGGTGCCTGCACGGCGCGTGTATCGCGCGATCGACGGCGCCTGAACCGGCGCGCCACGGCGGGAGGCGATAGCTCTGGGGCCATGAACGCACCGATCTGCTGTCCCGCTTGCCAGTCCGACCTCGCCTACTTCGACGGCACCTTGCACGTCTGCCCAGAGTGCGCGCACGAATGGGATCCGTCGCGCTCCCCGGCCGACGCTGTGGCGCCCGTCGAGCACGGTTTGATCGTGGTCGATGCCCACGGGACGCGCCTTTCCGACGGCGACACGGTGGTCGTGATCAAGGACCTCAAGGTTCGCGGGGCGTCGGGCGCGCTCAAGGTGGGCACGCGGGTGCGCGGCATCCGGCTTGTGGAAGGCGACCACAACATCGACTGCCGCATCGACGGGTTTGGCGCCATGCAACTCAAGTCGGAGTTCGTCCGCAAGGCGTGAGGTTCTGCGTCGACGGATCCGCAACGCAACGTCGCATCGGCGACGGATCCATGGACAGTTCGCCCGCGCTGCGCGACGATGACCTGTGCGGGGGGCGCCCATGTGGATGTTCGTGATGGTCATGGCTTGGGCCGCGGATCCGACGATCACGGTGGCCGACGATGGATCCATCGTCGCGCGCATCGAGATCGCGGCGCCCGAGTCGACGATTCGTGCGGCGATCCCTGAGCTCCAGAAGGCGGGCATGAACAGCAACGTCCTGTCGGTGACGGCGCGTCCCGAGGGCGCGTGCACAGCGTTCGACCGCACCACCCGTGGCCTTTGGCGGCCGTTGCAACTGCGGACCCGATTCTGTCCTTCCACGACGGGCTTCTCGGAGCGGCTCGTCGCGTCCGAAGACTTCACCCGGTACGAAGCCGACTGGACGCTGCGACCGATCACCAGCGGCACGACGAGCGTCCAACTTCGGGTTCGGAGCGACATCAACCTGATGGTGCCGTCGTCGCTTCTTCAGACTGGGACGATGGACGGGGTGCGCGAAACGCTCCAGGCGTTGCTACGGCGACTCGGCCGCTGAGCGTGCGGCCAGCAGGTGCGACGGCGTCGCCCCGCAGCATGCACCGACGACCCCGGCTCCCGCGGTTCGCCAGCGTTGGCTCGCTGCCGCGAAGGCGTCGGGGGCCACCGCGTAGAGGTTGACGTAGAGTCCCCAAGGCCCGCCCGTTCTCGACAGGGCGTCGGCCCAAGCGTCGGCGTGACGGAGGGGCCCACAGTTCATCAGCAGGACGTCAGCGCCGGCCTGCCGGAGTCGGTCGAGCCCGTCAAGTGCCGGAAGGCCGGGCTGGGCAGCGGCAAATCCAGGGGTCAGGCTCGTCCACACGGGCCGTCCGGTCGCCGCAGCCGCCTCCGTCGCGAGGATGGCTTCCTCGAGGTGGAGGAAGGTCTCGACGAGGAGGCCGTCGACGCCGGCGGTCGCGAGGCGCTCGGCTTGGGCGCGGTGGTGACGCGCCGCGTCGGCACGCGTGGGCGCCGTCGACCAGCAGTCCTCAAGGGGCGCGAGGGCGCCCAGCACCCGGTGATGGCGCGGGACGGCGCGGCGCGCGAGGGCGACGGCCGCCTCGGTCCATCGGGTCGCGAGCCCGCCGACCGCCGTCGGCGTGGTGCGAAACGTCGCCGCCGTGTGGACCGTCGCGCCCGCGCTCGCCCAAGCGGCGTGGACCGCGGCGATCGCTTCGGGCCTCGCGCGCAACGCGAAGGCGCTCCAGGCCGGCAGCGGTGCAGGGACCCGCGCGGCTTCCAGCATCGTGCCCATCGGGCCGTCGAGCCAGACGTCGTCGGGGGCGCGAAGGTCAGGTGGCGTCACAGCCCAAAACTGCCGAGAATCGGCAGCAAGCACAGCCCGCGAACGAGGAGGGACGGCCAGAAGGTCTGGTGGCGCACTTGCAGGGCGGTCATCGTCACGGCGCAGACCAGTCCTGGGATCGGATTCAGCGGCGTGAGCAGCACGGCCGCCACGGCGGTGGCGAGGCCGAGTCCGGCGCGCGCGCGGACCGCGCCTCGCAGGACGACCTCCGCAGCCAGCATGGCCACCAGCGTCACGTAGGGGGCCACGCGGCTCGCCTCTGCGAAACGACCGGCTGCCGTCAGGGCGTGGCCCTCCCAGGGCGGCTCGGTCGGGAGCAACAGCAACGTCATGCACAACACGCCGGCGCCCATCGCCTCGGCCCACTGCCACGGTGTGGTGGGTCGAATCTGCAGCTCATGGCGGAGGTTCGTGCTTCGGGCGAGCGCGACGAGGACCAAAACCGCCATCAGCAAGGCCCCGCACGTGGCGCCGTCGGTGGCCGGGAGCGTCGCGGCGAGGTCGGGGTTGCCGCCCCAGGACCACAGCACCGGGCTCGCCACGGCGAACCACCAGCCCGCCAGGACGAAAACGGCGTACATCCAGCCGGTCGCGCGGTCCGTGTCCCGCCCAATGCCTTCCCCCTCCGCCAGATCGCGCGTGGTCTCCGCGAGGCAAGCGACCGTCAGCGCGCCGGTGACGAGGGTGGCCACCAGCGGGGGCCCGAACCCCTCCCAGACGGCGCCGGCCGCGACGAGGGCGCCGCCGAGCGGGACACACGCCCCGAGGAGTGGGTTGAACGTTCCGACCCACCACGCGACGCCGGCCGAGACGAACAACGTCGCGGGCAGCACGCGGATCGCCACGGTGGCGCCGCCGATGACGTCATTGGCGCGTCGCACCAGCCAAAATCCGAGCGCGGCCGTGCTCCCAGCGACCCAGGGAACCGGGAGCAGGTACCAGCCCGGTGTCTGGTGGCCGCCGATCACCGCGAGCACGCAGGCGAGCAGGCCGGCGAGGCCGCCCAGACCGCCCCAAGCGAGCCACTTACCCGTC